>JAVBUP010000080.1:0-22082 GCA_031555175.1 Coprobacillaceae bacterium | reverse complement strand
TATTAAAGTTGGACATAGATAAAACTCTCCTTTGTGTAATTGGTCGCAAATTAATCATACATGGGAAGTCATAACTATGTCTATTTATTTTTGGTTAAAACAAAAGATTCTTCTTTACCCCTACGGATATTGAAGAACCTATTAAAAGAGGTAATATCATTACCTTTTTTGTTTAATGAAAAAATTGTTTGTGGTATACTATTAGCATGGAGGTGAAGCTATGTCATTAGGATTATTTTATAACTGTGGATTTACGCTAATGGTAACATTCTTGATAGTTCCATATATAAGAAAACTAGCAATTAAACTTGAGATTATAGCTCATCAAAATGAGAGAACAATACATACCGGATTAGTTCCTAGAATCGGTGGTGTAGCATTATATTTAGGTTTTCTATTTGGAATGAATTTATTTGCGCAAGCAGATTATAAAACAAATGTAATCATGATTGGTGGATTTGTAATATTAATGCTTGGACTATTTGATGATATATTTGAATTGAAACCAGCAATAAAAACTATTGTAGAAGTAGCAGTAGCGCTATTTGTGATTTTTCAAGGAGATTTATACATTCAGGATTTTAGTCTTCCATTCTTGCCGACATTGACATTTGGCCCGTTAATGTATGTTATAACATTATTATGGATTATAGGTATAACTAACGCAATTAATCTAATTGATGGATTAGATGGCCTAGCTGTGGGAACAAGCACAATTGTATTTTTCACATTATCAGCCATTAGTTTGAGAATAGGCAGAGGAGATGTGGCGTTACTTGGAATGATTTTAGTTGGAGCGTGTTTAGGGTTATTATTCTTTAACTTTCATCCAGCTTCGATATTTTTAGGTGACAGTGGTGCTTTATTCTTAGGATATATGATTTCTGTAGTTTCGCTATTAGGTTTTGGCTATAAGTCAGCTACATTTTTGTCATTATATGCACCAATTATGATTTTGATTGTTCCGATATCGGATACGCTTATTGCAATAATACGACGAAAGTTAAAAGGAAAAAAATACAACGAGGCGGATAAAGAACACTTGCACCATACACTATTGTTTAAGATGAATATAAGTCATACAGCTAGTGTGTTAATATTATATGGCATTACTGCCCTATTCTCATTATCAGCCTATATATATACATTTAGTAAAGTTGAAGGACTTACTTTATTTGTTATGTTGATGATCATGTTTGAATTATATGTAGAATACAGTGGAATGATATCATCTTCATTTCACCCGCTCATTGGTATAGCACATTTTATTGAGAGGAAGTGGAAAAAATGGAAAGAAAGAAGCTAAAACTTTCAAAAAAAGGCAAAATTACAATATATATATCACTAGGTGTGACTGTAGTTGCGCTAATGTTTGCAGTGTATAAAATGCTGCCGGGAGAGACAACTCCTGAAATTCCTGATACGTCATCAGTTACAGAGTATATCCAAGGTAAGAATCCTACTGAAGTGCAAAGTACAGCTTACGATGCACTGATTGCAGCAATAGATAGCGAAAACCAAGAAGATCAAGCAAAGTATGTAGCAGTAAACTTCGTTCTTGATTTCTTTACCTGGTCAAATCTAACTGCAAGGGAAAATATTGGTGGATTGACTTATGTGATTCCAGATTTAAGAAATAATTTTGGAATGCAAGCTATTGATGAGTATTATTTAAACTTCGAAGAATTCAAGAAAAAATATGGCAGTTCCGGAATGTGTGAAGTTGAGAAATATGAAGTAATAAAAGTGGGGCAATCTAAATTTATTTATGAAGCTGATAAATCTGCGAAGGCAATTGATTACACTATTAGCATTACTTATAAGAGCAAAGCATCAGGAATGCCAACTGATGGTTTAAAGAGCCAGACTGTTATAACAGTATTGCCAATTGAGGGTAGATACTATGTCGCTGGTGTTGATTATGTGAATAAATAAATGGGAAACCATTTATTTTTTTTGTCCAATCCAAAGCATAAGTTCTTCATTAAATGAAGAGAAGGAGGAAATAAAATGGAATTATTGCAAGATTATGTAGTTATAATGGTTGTCGCGATTTGCATGTGTATTGGGTATATAATAAAAAATAGTTTAACTATGATAAAGAATAAATATATCCCATTAATATTAGCTGTGGTAGGCGTTGTAATGAATATTTGGATTAATATGTCTTTTACGCCCGCTATTCTATTAGGTGGCCTAGCAAGTGGGCTTGCTAGTACTGGTTTATATGAAGCGTCTCGTAGTTTATCAGACAATAAAAAAGGCGAATCGTAAAGATTCGCCTATGGCAATAATGCAGGTCTTTCAGGATCAACAACTTCGTCAATATCGAAGTACTTCTTCAAAGCATTTGAACGGTTCAACATCATATAACCATCAAGATTAATTCTTGATTGTCTTACATAGGAATCTTTCACTCCAACAAATGAAGTCGACCATACTCCACAAAAATACTTATAACCCATCTTTTGGTATCTAGTCAATCGATCGGATGAGTAGTCAATCTCTGCTCCAAATGGATAGATATATACATCAGTTTCACCGACATATTTACCAACTTGTTCTTTCCAACGCACATCATCTTCGGTGAACCAATAGTTGGAACATGTTGCCATGTCTAGATGACCCCAACTATGGCTTGCAAAAATCCATCCAGTCTCCTTAAGTCGTGAGATTACTGCTCCGACTTCGCTAACCTCTTGATCATAGTTGGGATTCTTATGGTCATTATTATTAAGGCGATACCCAAGTATACCTTCGTATCCAGTAACAGCAATAATCCCCTTTGCCCCATGATATGAGAAATCAGGATGGCTAGTAACAAACTCATCTAATAGTGGAATTACATCATAATTTCCAACCTTTATTTCACCATTATCGAGATACTCATTCTTAACATTTCCAAACTCATCAAGAACAAGTCGTTTAGCAAATCCATCAGTTTTCATATATTCGTAATAATTAACATCATCAATTGATAATACGAATGGTTTTTTCCCTTCAGGCAAATAAATAGAGTTAGCAGTAAAATGAGATTTGCCATTAGCATCAATAGTTTCATTAGCTATATTATGAATATCAACTAATACGTAACCATTATCATACATTGACTGCATAATATTATTGAATTCATAAATGGTAGTCATCCATTTATTGTAACCATCAGCCATATTATCTCCATCGAAAGCCTTACTTGTATCCACTATTAGTGAATGAAAGAAAACATGTGCGACTGGCTCTTTATATGGTACTAGACTATCCTTGGTCTCTTGATATGTATTTATAGCTGTTTTGAATGTATTAGTTTGTTTATATTCATCTTTCAAACCGTTCATTATCTCTAATGCTCCATCATAATCATATTGAATTGCTTTTTTGTCTGCTTCTTTGATAGCATTAGAAACAACTATATCTTTGATTTCTGAAGTTAATAATAAAGCACCATCATAATTCTTATCACTTTCAATAACTAGTGATAAGCAATCTAGGGCATTATCATATTCCTCATTTTTATAAAACTCTTTTGCTTGTGAGTACTGCCTACGAGACTCTTTGAGTTCAGCGCTTGGCATTGTAAGGTAAATGACACTCACAGCAGCAAATACAAAAACTACACTAATAGTATATTTTTTCTTCATAAATTACCCCCATATATTATTATAAAACTTTGTCAAAAAAAGTAAACTGTTGTGTTATAAAAGATAAAAAAGTTGATAGATTCATATAAATAGAGACACAATAATAATGAATATTGTTGTAATTTCCAACTTTCTTTGTTATAATTACTTGGCGTATAAAAAAGTATAAATGTAGAAGGAGGAAAAACAATGTTTTTACAAATCCTATTAGTAATCATATCAATATGTATTATAGCATTAGCACTATTGCAAAGTGGTAAAGCTGAAGGTGTTATTAGTGCCTTAACTGGTCAAAGTTCTGGTTTATTTGCTCAAACAAAAGAAAGAGGAGCAGAATTAATCATTACACGCATCACAGCTGGATTAGCGATTGCATGGTTTGTTTTTGCTGTATTAATAAGGATGGGTTAATTAAATAGGGCACAAGCCCTTTTTATTTTGCGGAGGTGAGATTATGAAAGATAAAATTATAGAGATATTAAAGAGTAAAGATTACAAGCCATTAACTGCACATCAACTAAGCATTGCACTACATATTGGTAATCATGATGATTATAAGCAATTAGAAGAAGTATTGAAAGAGATGATAGAGGACTGCATAGTTTTTAAATCAAAAACTGACCACTTTTATTTGCCTGAAAATGTTGGATTAAAAAAAGGTGTTTTGAGTTTAAATAAAAAAGGGTTTGGATTTGTAACTATAGATAGTGAAGAGGAAGATATTTATGTTTCTGCCAAGAATCTAAATGGGGCGATGAATAAAGATTTGGTACTATT
Source organism: Coprobacillaceae bacterium (assembly GCA_031555175.1). Taxonomy (GTDB): domain Bacteria; phylum Bacillota_I; class Bacilli_A; order Erysipelotrichales; family Coprobacillaceae; genus JAVBUP01. The sequence continues at coordinate 17,667 of JAVBUP010000080.1, read as the reverse complement.
GAGAGTATTAAATGGAACATCTGGCCACAGTATCGAGGGTGAAATAGCACAAATAGCTAAACGTGGGCAAACTAAAATTGTTGGATTATTGGCTAGCGATAGACGTGGGTATTATATTATAGCGGATGATAGTAAAATTGATGAGAGAATAATTATTAATCATAGAAGTGGAGCAATGGAAGGACATAAAGTTCTTGTAGAGTTAACACAGTATGAACCATTTTTAAGAGGTGATGTCGTAGAAATAATTGGCCACGTAAATGATCCTGGCGTTGATATTTTATCGATAGTTTATAAACATGATTTAGCAATTGAGTTCCCGAAAGAAGTAATGTCTGAAGTGGAGATAATTGAGGACCAAGTTGATCCTAAAGACAAAATTGGTCGTGTAGACTTAACTAATCAAGTTATAGTAACGATAGATAGTGATGACGCTAAAGACTTAGATGATGCTGTTCAAGTTACTATATTGGAAAATGGAAATTATGAATTAGGTGTTCATATTGCAGATGTATCGCATTATGTTGCAGAGTTTAGTTCGCTAGATATGGAAGCAAGTCAACGAGGGACATCTGTGTATCTAGTTGATAGAGTGATCCCAATGTTGCCTCATCGCTTATCTAATGGCATATGCTCGCTAAATCCAAAAGTTGACCGTTTGACATTATCTTGTGTGATGGAAATAACCCCAGCAGGAGAAGTGGTTAGTCATAAAATATTTGATTCTTTTATTAAAACAACTGAAAGAATGACATATAAGAATGTTAATAAAATACTTGCGGATGATGGCGAGCGATGCAATCGTTATGCCAAATTGGTTCCTATGTTTAAAGATATGGAGAGATTAGCGGCTATATTAAGAGATAAAAGAGAGTCGCAAGGGTCAATAGATTTTGACGTTAATGAAGCTAAGGTATTGGTTGATGAAAATGGTAAAGCAATTGATGTAGTATTAAGAGAACGCGGCACGAGCGAAAAAATAATTGAAGAATTCATGTTGCTGGCTAATGAGACAGTAGCTGAACACTTCTATTGGATGGATATACCATTTGTATATCGAATCCATGAGAGTCCAAAATTAAAGAAATTGAAATCATTTGCAAATACAGCAAAAATATTGGGATTCCCAATAAAAGGTATGTTGGAGAATGTTCATCCTAAAGATTTACAAGCTATTGTGGAAGCAACAAAGGATTTAGAAGAGCATTCACTAATTTCTACGTTATTGTTAAGAAGTATGCAAAAAGCGAGATATAGTGTTGAATGCGAGGGACACTATGGATTAGCGTTTCAATATTATACTCATTTTACTTCGCCAATTCGCCGTTATCCTGATTTACTAGTGCATCGTTTAATACACACATATTTGGTTGATCAAAAACTAGATGGAGAAACGATTGTAAAGTACAATGAGCTATTACCAAACTTAGTAGAACATAGCTCAAATATGGAAATCACAGCAGTAATGTGTGAAAGAGATGTAGATGATATGAAAAAAGCAGAATATATGCAAGACCATATCGGCGAAGAATTTGAAGGAATAATATCTAGTATTACTGGATTTGGAATGTTTGTAGAATTACCGAATACTATTGAAGGATTAGTTCATATTAGTGAACTTAAGGATGACTATTATGAATATGTTGAAGAGCGCATGGAGATGGTTGGGAAGCGCACTGGTAAGTCATATAAGATGTCAGATAAGGTAAAGGTGCAGGTAAAAGCAGCTAGTAAAGAAGAAGCTACTATTGATTTCGTTGTTGTATCGAAAGAAAACAAGGCAGTCAACAATAAACCTGTTGTAAAAAATAGAGCAAGTAAAAGAGAAGGTAAATATGGGAAACAACCTTTTAGAAAAGAAAGAAGCTCTAATACAAAAAACAACAAGACAAAACCTCAAAAACCTAGTAAAATTAAAGGTAGAGGTGCAGGTCATGAAAAGAAAAAGTAAAGTAATATTTTTGATACTTATCATGTTAAGTGGTTGTAGTTTGGGAAACAATCCAGCTGAAGAACCAGATGATAAGCCAGTAGCAGATATAAAAGAGGATGTTAAGGTGTCATTTTATGGCATTGGTGATGTGATAATCTATCGTGGGATGTGTGGTTATTATAAGCCTAGTGAAAATTATAGTACAAATGATTTTACACCTATGTTTGAAGCAATAGCTGATGATGTAGCTAAAGCAGATATTGCCTATGCAAATCAAGAAACAATGTTAACTGCGCCAACTATTCCTTGTAGCGGTTATCCACTATTTAGTACTCCATCTGACCTAGGGAAAGTGGAAAGAAATTTAGGCTTCGATTGGATTAGCCATTCATCAAATCATACTCTCGATCAAGGTGAAAATGGCGTAAAGCTGACATTAGATTTTTGGGACCAATATCCTGAAGTAGCAGTAACTGGTATTGCAAGAAGTGAAGAAGAGCGCAATCAAATAGCTGTTATTGAGCGCAAGGGAATAAAAGTTGCTGTACTGTCATATACATTCTCAACCAATGGTATCTCAATACCAACTGGTAAAGATTATTTGGTTAATTTGTATGCTACAAAGAATAGTAATCCAAATAATGGACAAGGATTAGAGAATGTTAATGTCTCAATGATAGAAAACGATCTTGAACGTGCGAGAAAAATATCTGATACAATAATTGTATCTATGCATTGGGGAACTGAGTATAGTAACGAAGTAAATAATGAGCAAACAGCATTAGCTAAGTATCTAGCGGACCAAGGTGTGTTAGCTATTATCGGAACTCATGCTCATGTTATCCAACCTGTTGAGTATGTTACTGGAGTTGGTGGAAACAAAACACTTGTAGCTTATGGACTTGGAAATAGTATTAATTCTCAAGACCGTACTAGAGCAATGCTAGGTGGTAGTATAGGATTCAATATTGTTAAGAGTGGTAAAACTGGAGAAATTACATTGGAAGATGCTTATTATGAACCATTAGTAAACCATCTATTTTATAGTACAGTTGGAGCAAGATTGTATAAGCTTTCTGATTATACTGAAGAACTAGCTGCTCAACACAATATCAATAAGCCAGGGACTTATACAAATAAGGAGACACAATATCCATATACTAAGAAAATATTAGTGGATTTTGTAAATAAAATTATAGATAGTGATATAATCGATATTAAGTGGTAAGGGGGGACTTGCATGAAAATTGTTTCGCAAAATAAAAAGGCATATCATGATTATTTTATAGAAGAAACAATTGAGGCAGGAATTGTTCTTCAAGGTACAGAAATTAAATCTATTCGTAAAGGTAGTGCCAATATGAAGGATAGCTTTATTAGAATTAAAAATGGTGAAGCGTTCTTAGAAAACATGCATGTTGCTCCATATGAGCAAGGCAATAGATTTAATCATGAACCACTAAGAAACCGCAAGTTATTATTGCATAAGAAAGAGATAAGCAAACTGCAAAAAGAAATAAAAGAAGCTGGCTATACATTGATACCAACAAAACTGTATTTTGATAAAGGTAGTAAAGTAAAAGTAGAAATAGCAGTCGCTAAAGGTAAAAAGCTATATGACAAACGTGAAGATCTTAAAGAAAAAGATGCAAAGCGCGAAATGGAGAAAGCTTTGAAACAGTATTGACATAACAGTCTAGTTTTCATATAATTAATTCCCGCAAGGGAATAACATGGGGGTGTCCTGGATTCGACAGGGGTTTGTCTGAGTTTGATGGCAGTCGACCGATCACGTTACGATCACAAAAAAATATCTGGAAACAGACAATTAAGTTTCGCTTAATAAATCGACATAGATTTTAGCGGATGGAACCTTTTAATCTACCTATAGTTTTAAGAGTTCTACCATAAATGTAGGGTACGGATAAATGATGTCTATAAGTTTATCCCGACAATCTCATAGGCTCGCTAGCAATGTTGTTGTTTGTTGCAAAAGTGCTAGTTAAATCCAAACAACGAACTAAACTGTAGATGTCTTACAGGGACGACTTTTGGACAGGGGTTCGATTCCCCTCACCTCCACCATTGAGAAATTTAGTGTTGATTAATCAACACTTTTTATTTATATGATAAAATGTAAACAACCTTTTTAGATAGTAATGACAGAAGTGCTAGAATATGGTTAGATTAGTATTTAAAAAAGATTTGCTATGATAATTGATTAGAACAATATAGGTAAGAAGTTATATCTTCAGTCTATTGACAATAGCCCAATAAAACATTGTAATTAAAAACATTATCGCTAAAACTTATTTGTAATTTTTAAATAATTTTTAAAGGAATTAGAAATTCGCGTCACAATGAAATCTGATATTAATTGTTATATTTCAAAATAACGTTAATAATAGATATTAATAAACTATATTTTAAAATATATTACTAAAGAGATAAGGAATGATTTATAAATGTCATATTTTAGTTATCATAATACAGCAAAGAAACTCATAGGGGAGAATAAACTCATTGCATGGTATTATCTAGAAAAATATAATCAGATATCCCCAGCACTAGTGCTTATATTTGATGACACAATCCACCCTGTTATGCCAATTAGAGAATATAGGTGGGATGAGTATATGAATATCTTACCAGAGGATAAAAGAATAATCCGATAATTAAAACACAATCCATTTAGTTGAATTGTGTTTTGTTATCTATAAATATGTTTTTTAGAAACTACGTTTTTCTCTAAAGTAATCATAGTTTCCAACATAACTAATTAATTTTTTATTTTCAATGTTTACTACACTATCAGCCACTTTATTTATAAAGTATCTATCATGTGATATGAACAAGACAGTTCCTTTATATTCTAGTAAAGCTTCTTCGAGAATTTCTTTTGTAGTTATATCGATATGGTTGGTTGGCTCATCTAAAATTAATAGATTACAGTTCTTTTGGATTAAACAAAATAATCTTAATCTAACCTTTTCACCGCCTGATAAGTATTTAAGTTTTTTAAACACTGTTTCATCATTGAATAGAAAACGATATAAGGAAGAACGAAGATGTTGTTCTAGCCCATCATAAGAATTTCTTGCTTCCTCTAATACAGTTAATTCTTCATTGTCAAATTTCAGTTCTTGTGGTACATAACCAATATTAACATTTGATCCAATAATGATATGCTCATCATTATTATCAAGTATTTTTTTAATTAGTGTACTCTTTCCGCTACCATTTTTTCCTATGATACAGATTTTGTCTTTGTATTTTATATCTAGGTCAGCACTGCTGAGTAAGATGTTATCACCAAAGGACATATCCAATCCAGTTATCTTAATAACATTAACTCCAGATCTATTATTAATATCGAAGACTAAAGGAATTTCTTTTTTTCTTATAGGTTTATCAAGCATCTCTATCTTTTCCAACCTTTTCTCAATTGAGTTTGCTCGTTTAAAGAATTTTTCATTATCACCATTTTTACCCCATTCTCTAAGCTTTTTAATGGTAGCTTTCATGGCCTCTATTTGTTTTTGCTGATTAGTAAAATTCTTAAACTCCAGCATAATTCTATTTTCATTTTCTTCTAAATAATAACTATAGTTACCATTAAAGATCTCTGCTGCTTCTCTTTCAATTAGAACAGTCTTGGTTGTCACCTTGTCTAAAAAGTATCGATCATGAGATACAACAATAACTGTACCACGATATTTGTTTAAGTAGCCCTCTAGCCATTCCAATCTTTGAATATCTAAATGATTGGTTGGTTCATCTAATAGTAAAATATCTGGTTCACTTAGTAGAATAGCGGCTAAATTAACTAGTGTTCTTTCGCCACCAGACAATTCATTCATTGATCTTGTTAACATTTCTTTACCAATGTTAAGTGACTCAGTAATCTTAGCTATTCTCGTTTCTAATTCATATCCACCCATATTAATAAATACTTCTTGCAATTTGGTATAACTGTTAATTGTGCGATCTAATTCTACCCCAGTAACCTCCATCATCTTAGTTTCATAAGCTTTAAGTCTATCCATAATCTCTAATTCTTTTTGTAATCCATTATAAAGAATGTCTTTTACAGCCCCATTGCTATGTGTAGGAAGTTGTGTTAAAAAACCAATATTGGCATCTTTTCTAATAGATACTTGACCATCATCGATTGTTTCAATACCAGCAATAATTTTAAGAATAGTAGTCTTACCACACCCATTTTCACCTATTAAAGCTATTCTCTCGCCAGTTTTGGCTTCAAAACTTAATTCATTTAATACATTTTTAAATCCATAATTTTTTCTAATTTTATTCAAACTTACTTCTATCATAATGTGCCCATCCTTTTCGTGTTAATATAAAAAGCCATACAGTACATCTGTATGACTTATACAGATGCGGGTACGACGAAAAGATCACACCAGCATCGATTAAATTTTCAAGGATTTATCGACTTGGTGTGAGGGCAGATGTATGCATAAGTATTCGACATGTAAACATCGCAATCACTCCTCTCTAGACGTATTATAAATGATGAAGGAGGCAAATGCAATATTTGAACTTATCTTTTTTTGTTGACTACTCTTAAAATAAAGATATAATAATCTACAAAGGAGATGTTGTTATGTTTAGAAATAGAAGATGGTGGCAAGTTTTAAACTAATACATTTGCGTTTATCGGATGCAAGTGTTTTTGAACTTGCACCATCTAAAAGTTACTGTTATTTAGACACATGGTATGCAGGTTCATATCATGTGTTTTTATTTTAAGAAAAGGAGAAAGAAAAAAATGAAAGAAAGAATGATTACAGGAGTGCAACCAACGGGAAATTTTACGCTTGCTAACTATATTGGGGCGATTAAAAATTTTGTTAGTTTGCAAGATGAATATGAGTCGTATATATTCATTGCAGATATACATGGCGTTACTGGATACAAAGATCCTATGCAAATTCATGAAACAATTTTAGATCTTACTGCTTTGTATCTTGCTTGTGGAGTAAACCCACAAAAAACAAGTTTCTTTGTGCAAAGTGATATCAATGAACATGGAATGCTTGGTTTTTTAATTGCGTTTCAGTGTCGTGTAGGGGAGCTTAGCCGAATGACGCAATATAAAAGCAAGAAAGAAAAAATTGGAAATAACGGCATCGATTTAGGATTATTTATTTACCCAGCTTTGATGGCGGCTGATATCTTATTGTATGATGCAAAAATTGTGCCAGTGGGATTAGATCAGAAGCAGCATATAGAGATGACAAGAGATTTAGGAGAACGATTTAATAAAAGATTTGGCGAAACATTTAAGCTTCCGGATTATCACTTGCCAAGTGTTGGAGCTAAAATTATGAATCTGCAAAACCCACTTGAAAAAATGAGTAAATCTGCTGATCCTAATGATAAAGGAACAATATTTATACTCGATGATGTAGCAGTGACCAGAAAGAAAATTATGAGTGCTAAAACGGATACTGATAATACTATCAAATTTGATGAGTTAAATAAGCCAGGTATATCTAACTTAATTTCTATCTTGAGTGTTTTAAAGAAAGTAACTATAGCTGATATTGAGCAACGGTACCAAAATATGAACTACAAAGAATTTAAAGAATTAGTTGCAGATGTAGTTTGTGAGTTCATTTGCGATGTCCAGGAGAAATATACTCTATATAGAAACTCGTCTAGTATTAATGATATTTTAGAACTTGGTGCAGATAAAGCTAGAAAAGTGGCTAGCAAAAAATTATATGAAGTGCGTAAATGCATGGGTATATATTATTGATAGAGGCACAGTAAAATAACGAATAGAGATATTCGTTTTTTTTAATATGATATTAACTTATAAAAAAATATTCTGCGAATATAATACTAAGGAGATAATAAAGATGAAGCAACATGATTTTACATAATGTGATAACAATATATGGTTAAATTGCTTATGTGTTGTGAAGAAATGAGGATAAATTTAATGAGGAAACTTGGTAATGATTACTTAATCATGTTTAGTCATCTGCTAGAAACAAGTAATTATGATGTAAATAAATGTATAAGATCTGAGCAGAGCAGTATTTTGTATTACCTACAAGGGAAAACATATTCAAAACAAATGCATGAGTATTTCAAGGAAGCGATTAATTCATCAATTCGCTTCTGCTTGTTACTCATTTATTTTTTAATGGAAACAGATGATACATTACTCGAGACTGATTCAAATTTCATTATTGATGAGAATAATTTATATGAGTGTATATGTAGAATGCCAGATTTTAATACAAGGAATATGTGTCTATATATAGCAAAGATAGTAGAATATGATATGGATTTTTTATGTGAGATAAAAGATTTTGATGAGACAGACTATGGGAAAATTATGCTAACTTATTCACGATATAGTGTTCTAATTAATGAACACCTCTCTAAACAAGGAAAAAGATATTACTTTAATCAAAAGGATATCAGTAAATTAGTCAAAAAAATAAATGAAAGTTTTAGTGAATAAAAGCAATCATGCTATTGCATACTATTGATGAGGTGAATAAAATGAAAAAGATTTGGTTAGTTTTATTAATTATGCTAACGGCTGTAGGTTGTGGAACAACTAAGGATGACGACAATAAAGATGGAAATAAAGATAATGATGTTGCTACATATACTGATGGTACTTATGAAGCAATAGCAAAAGGGTATGGTGGGGATTTTACTGTGAAAGTAACTATTTCAGATGACAAGATTACTGAAATAACAACTGCTAATAACAATGAAACACCATCAATAGGTCAAGCTGCTATAACATCATTAACAGATGAAATGATTGCCGATCAATCTGCAGATGATGTAGACATCGTAGCTGGGGCCACTGTCACATCTAATGCTTTTATACAAGCTGTTAAAGACTGTATGACAAGTGCTAAAAAATAACTGATGAATAAATAGTGATTCTATTTCATATACAATATCAGGGGGTATTGTATGGTTTATGAAATAGTAGGTAGATTAAGTGAGTATAAATTATCGTTAGTCCCGCAAGGGTATGGATATTTTAAGTTATATGATTTAATTTATGATGATCAATATGAAACTATGTCAATTTGGCAAATTTCGAATTTGTTAGATAAATGGGAAAATGCATAATTTTCTCTTTTTTTATGTTTGGTAAAGTGTTAGACTGAGGTAGATAAAAAAGGAGGATTAAAGTGTTAGTAGATATAACATTGAAAATTACACCAAAAATGGTAATTGATGCTCAAGGCAATGAAAAAAAGGCCTTGGTTGGACACCTTGGAACACATTTTGACGTGATGAATAAAGAGTTCCCTATAGAGTACACGCGACGAACAGGAATTGTATATGATGTAAGTGATATTAGAGGGAGAGATATTGATGTTGAAGATATCGATATTGATAATATTCTACAAGATGCTTTTGTAGCATTCTATACTGGATATATGGAAGAGGTTGGCTATGGTAGTAAAGAGTATTTTAAGGAACATATGCAGCTCTCTAATGATCTGATAAAAGTATTAGTAGCTAAGCAAGTCTCATTGATTGGCATAGATTGTGCAGGTATCCGAAAAGGTGTTGAACATACACCAGTAGATCAATTCTGTGCTGATAATAACGTATTTGTAGTTGAAAACCTTTATAACTTAAAATCATTAATTGGTAAAAAAATGAATATTAACACATATCCAATGAATTATACTGAGTTAAGTGGTTTGCCATGTAGGGTAGTAGCCGATGTGCAAGAGGAGGAAAAATAAATGGAAGAAAAATTTAACGAGTTAATTAAATTAGGAAGATGGTTTACAAGATATAATGAGGTTGAAGAATTTCAATCTGATCAAGAGTTGAAGAAACCTCAACCCCCACTTTTTAAAGAAAAAATGCGTAGTGAGCAAATTAAGCTACCGATAAACTTTAAAGACTTAGAATTAAATAATGACATACTAGCTATTATTCATAATAGAGAGAGTCATCGCGTATTCACACAAGAAACTATTTCATTATTACAATTATCGTTTCTTTTATACTCTACACAAGGAGTTAAATCAATAAGAGGCAATAACTATGCTACTCTAAGAACAGTGCCTTGTGGTGGTGCTAGACATGAATTTGAGACGTATTTAGTTGTGAGAGCTGTTGAAGGATTAAAATCAGGAGCATATCATTATTTAGCTCAAACTCATGAACTAGAGTTCTTACATGATGTTGATGAATTAGAAGAAACAGTTAATAAATCATTATCTGGTCAAGCGTGGTGTAAAAAGGCTAGTGTAGTATTCTATTGGTCAATTATTCCCTACCGTTCAGAATGGCGCTATGGAATTCATGCACATCGACCAGCATTAATAGATGCTGGACATATTGGTCAAAACCTTTATATTGCTTGTGAAGCTACTGGTTTAGGAACTTGTGTATTAGCGGCATTTGATGATGAAATATGTGCAAAACTATTTGAACTTGATAATGAAGAAGAATATATTGTATATGCTTCACCTGTTGGGACTATTAGCCCTAAAGATAAGAATGAAGAATTATCTTTCTATGCATTCTTGAATGAAGAATAAATATGATTTTAATAAGTGAAAAGGATTGGAAATTATACTCTCCAATCCTTTTTTAGTTCATATAATACAAAACTTTGTTTTTCTCCTAGTTGATCAACCCAACTATTTATTGATTCTCCGGTCTTCACAAATCCGACCTTTTCATAGACATGTTGTGCTCTTCTATTTTTAAGATTTGTATCTAAAACGATTTTATCTACTTTAATATCTTCGAATAAATAATCAATAAGCATATTCAAACATATAGTACCAATACCTTTTTCTTGCCTCGAGAAATCACATATTTTAATTCCAATTTGTGCAGTTTTTAAATCAGTTATTCGATAATTCATTTCGCCAATTGCTTCATTATTAAGTTCAATTATTAACCTCATCCTTGTATACTTTGAATCATTTGATAAGTTGCTAGCGATATCCTCAACTGTAGTACCTAATCCGTTAGGAAATCCAGCATGAGCCATTACTTTACCATCATTCCACCATTTACATAGTATTGCATAATCATCTGTTAAAGCTTGTCTAATTATTATATTATTTTTTTCTAACCTCATAGAATCACCTCTATCAAAAATTATAAATATTATATAAACAATAATCAACTACAATTGAATTATGATAATAATTTGCTATAATAAAAATATAGAAAAGAGTGATAATTATGTTTTTTAGATCAAGAGCTAAGAATTTTAAGGAACTTTCCGCTGCAATGCAAGTAAAAGAGCGTGAAGAGATGGCTATGAGAGATGACTATAATGTTAGAGTAACAGTAGAGAATAGCAGTGATAAGACTGATTTAATATACCAAGAATTTGTTCTTTTAACTGGGGCCGTTAAGGCAAATGGATTAATTTGTGCAAACCTACATTTTGGTGGTACAACATATACAGCTGGTAGATTTAACTTACGTGTTTCTGATATTGATAAAGAGAAAGCGTTATGGGATAATGCAATTTCAAAATTGGTAGAATTAGGTTATGTTGAAGATGATGATGCTATACAAGAATATCATTGGGTTACTAAAAAGGGATATGAGTATTTGAGTGAAATTGGGAAGAGTTTATAGGGGTTTATCCCTTAATATTAATTAATACAATTAGTGTATAAGTCATGACAATCGGTGTATTTACTCGCCGATTTTTACATTTGTCGCTACAATCTCTATACTAAGCACATAATTTTAGAAAAACCGGCGAGTTTCGACCATATTCGCAAAATGAATGTATATAATATTACTTGTAATTGTAATCTTATCTAGCAATCTGTTTACAATTAAATAGTAGTGAAAAGCAAAAGTCGGTACAAAGGAGGTCCTAGGTTTGAAGAAACTATCTAAATTAGTTGTTGTTGCAGTAATGTTAACGACAGTTTTTAGCGGTACATCTGGTTATGTGGTAAAAGGTATTTTAGCACCATGTGAATCACCAGCCTGTCGTGAATTATAATTAGTAATTGCGCTTGCATTTATATTTCTCAACAGTTTTCAACTAAATTATTTAAGCAATAAGTGAGGGTGACTCACTTTTTACTTTTTTCCCGATTTGTCGTAAAATGTGATACAATTAAATTAAGGTGATCAAAATGGAATATAGTGATGACTTAATAAATAAAACAATCGGCAGATTAATTAAAGTATATCGAGAAAATTTTCTTAAAACGACTAGGCAAGAAAAATATAAGCAAAAAAATTTCATGCTTGAGGATAAAATTCCTTTTTGCTCCGAAAGAACATACCGAGATATGGAAGGTGGTAAACCAATAAGGGATGAGTATATTTATGAACACTTCACTAAGAAACTTGGATTTGAGTATGCTAAGAGTAGAAAACTATTTAATAGCATGGAAGCTATTGAAAAAGAAGTCGTAGAGGCAGTAAACTTCTATTACGAGAATAAATGTTTAGAAATTGAGAGGAAGATAGATGTTGTTTTTGTTGGCTATGAAAATGTTATATTTTATCAAGAATATAAATATTTATTGCTTTTCTTAGTTAGGGGCATCGCTAGGGACTTCTCTGCTTTTGAAAATATAAAATTTAATGTTTTAAACGTGATAGCATTATTAAATGATGATTTATATATAGCGTTTAAGACTACGCAATTAATGTATGAATGGCAATTAAATAATAGTCTTCTTAAGAAAGCTCTACCTTCATTTGAAGAATTGATGGCTGTAGAGCACAAGAGTTCATACACTTATTATTCACTTGCGGCAGTATTGATGCTATCTGGTGAAGTCATTCGCCCTATGAATCTTTATTATCAAGGATTGGCTAAGGCGAACAGGGAAAATAATAAAATATATCAAGTATTACTTGAAGTGATGTTAGGCTCAATAGGAATGTCTTGTCTTGATTCGAAAGCAGTTGAACACTTTGATAAAGCAGAGAGCGTTATTGCAGATAACTATGAACTTTTTACTTCACGGGTGCTGCGCATTGTTTATTCAAATATTGCTGCAAGCTATTTAGAAGGACTTAAATACTTAGAGGCTGCAAAATATTATGAGCTAGCTTCTAATATGAGAGGTAGCGTACAACCAATTGAGGCTGATATCGCATTAGTTACGTGTTATGAAAAAATAGGAGAAGTTGAGAAGATGTTAGATTTGTTGAAAAGGATAAGTGATCATTCAACTGATTTTAGTGGTAACTCTAAGATGCTAATCCGCTTCTATGAATATAAGTATTTGAAAGATAATAAAAAAGAGTTTTATGATTTTATAGTATATTCTTTGGATAGTATGCCAAAAAGAAGTTTCCATAGAAATTTATTTATGGATGAACTAAAAATATTAGCGACTGATTTAAGATTATATTCAAAGTTCGCTGAATTATATAAGAATCCTAGTGAAGTATAACTATAGAAGTGATATAAAAATTTAATAGTTTCTAAAAGGGGAAGTTGCTTTAAAATTAGTATTCCTCTTTTTAATTATTGATAATTATTGTATAATAAATAGGTTAAGAGGAGATGATGGTATGAACATGATTGAAATAAAAAACCTTTGTTTCTCATATGAAGAAAATCAGCAAACAATCAATGATGTATCGTTTAGTATTCCTAAAGGAAGTTATACGGTAATACTTGGACATAATGGTAGTGGTAAATCAACAATTGCTAAGTTGATTTTTGGTCTACTTGAAAAAAAGAGTGGAAATATTATAGTTAATGATATGGAATTAAACGAAGATAATTTATATAAAGTAAGAAATCATATTGGAATAGTATTCCAAAATCCAGATAATCAGTTTATTGGAACGACGGTAAGAGATGATATTGCCTTTGGGTTAGAAAACAAATGTATCCCACAAGATAAAATGGATGATATTATAATGGAATATGCTACAAAAGTTGGAATGCAAGATTTTTTAAATCATGAACCGACTAAACTATCAGGTGGTCAAAAACAAAGAGTAGCTATTGCTGGCATTCTATCTATTGCACCGGATATCATCATCTTTGATGAATCAACATCAATGCTTGATCCAAAAGGAAAAGTAGAGATGAATGAGGCTATCAAGATGATAAATAAAGATAAGGACATTACAATTATTTCAATTACTCATGATATTGAGGAAGCTATTTATGCAGATCAGATTATTGTATTAAATAATGGGATGATTGATAGCGTTGGTAATGCAGATGAGATATTGACAAATACGAGTAAATTAGAGCGACTAGGGTTAGATACTCCCTTTGCAACTAAAGTATCAAAAGAATTACAAGCGCAAGGTATTAAAGTAAAAACACATATTAACAAAGAAGAGTTGGTGAATGAATTATGGCAATTGAATTTGAAAAAGTAGTTCATATTTATGGGCAAAATTCGCCGTTTGAATATCTTGCATTGAATGAAGTCGATTTACGAATTGAAAAAGGTAGTTTTACGGCAATTATTGGACACACTGGAAGTGGTAAATCTACACTAGTACAACATATTAATGCATTATTATTACCTACTGCTGGGAAAGTTATTGTTGAAGATTATAAGATTAATGCTCACGAGAAAACTGGACCATTAAAACCATTACGTAAACTTGTTGGCTTAGTATTCCAATTCCCTGAATATCAACTATTTGAAGAGACTATTGAAAAAGATATTATTTTTGGTCCAAAAAATTTCGGAATAGAAGAAGAAACTGCCAAACAAAAAGCAAAAGAAGCTTTGAAACTTGTTGGTTTAGATGAATCATATTTAAGTCGTTCACCTTTTGATCTATCTGGTGGGCAAAAAAGAAGAGTGGCTATTGCTGGTATATTAGCAATGGAACCTGAAATATTAATTGTCGATGAACCGACAGCTGGTTTAGATCCACAAGGGTCAAAAGAAATTATGGGGTTATTTAAGAAATTACATAATGAAGGAAAAACCATCATTATTGTCACTCATGATATGGATCATGTTTTAGAGTATTGTGATAAAGCCATCGTGATGAATATGGGTAAGATTGTCTTACATGAAGATGTAAAAGAAGTATTTAGACGAAACCAAGAATTGGCTGATTTGAGTATTCAATTACCATTGATTACTTCGTTTATAAATGACTTAAATAGTAAAGGATTTACCATTGATCCATCGCTAAAGGATATTAAAGATTTAGTGAAAGCGATAGGAGGTAAGTAATATGGGCAATATAACTATCGGTAGATATTTACCATATGATTCATTTATACACAGATTAGATCCACGTTTAAAGATTATGATGATGTTTGTTTTATTAATAACAGTATTTTTTAATATTGGATTTATGGGCTATGCTATATTAGCAGTATTTATTGCATTTATCTTGAAATTATCAAAACTAAAACTTAATTTTATAATGAAATCATTAAGACCAATGATGATAATGCTGTCATTTTTAGTCATAATTAATCTATTTATTATAAGAACTGGAAATGTAATTATTGAATTTGGATCAATAAAAATATATAGTGATGCCTTGTATCAAACAGCCTATGTTATTATTCGTTTAGTCTTAATTGTGTGTGTTACTACAACACTTACTGCGACTACAAAACCATTAGATTTAACATTAGGAATTGAGAAGTTGCTTAACCCATTTAGAAAAATTGGTTTTCCATCACATGAAATTGCATTAATGATTTCAATTGCATTAAGGTTTATTCCAACGTTATTAGAAGAAACTCAACGCATTATGAAAGCACAGGCAAGCCGTGGTGTAGATTTTAAAGAAGGAAAACTAACTGATAAGATTACGGCTATTATTTCATTAATTGTACCATTGTTCATTTCTGCTTTTCAAAGAGCGGAAGATTTAGCTAATGCAATGGAAGCTAGGGGATATGTTCCAGATGGTAAAAGAACTAGATATAAAGTTCTTCATTGGAATAAACATGATACATTATCTACAATATTAACTATTGCAATTTGTGTTAGTGTAATTGTTGCAGGAAAATATATATGGTAAGGGTAAAATGTGTTGTTAAATATGATGGCCGTGATTTTTACGGCTTTCAAGTACAAAATAAGCAGCGAACAGTGCAAGGAGAAATTCAAAAAGCTATTCGGAATGTGACAAATGAAGATATCGTAATTCATGGTTCGGGTAGGACTGATCGCAAAGTTCATGCCAACGGACAAGTTTTTCATTTTGATAGCGAGAAGGATTTTGATGATGCAACATGGAAACGTGCTATAAATCATTTTTTACCAAGTGATATTTATATAGTAGAGGCAAATGTTGTCGATGACGATTTTCATGCACGATATAGTGCTAAATCTAAAACATATTATTATCTGATAAATACTCAAGAATATGAGCCTTTATCTACAAACTATGTCTATCAATATAATAGACCATTAGATATTGAGTTAATGAAAGAGGCTGCGATATTGTTTTTAGGCGAGCATAACTTCATTGCATTTTGTGCAAATGATGAGGATAAAGATACAATTAGGTTAATAGAAGAAATCAATATTGCGAATAATGATGGGGTTATAAGAATTGAATTTAAGGGTGATGGCTTTTTAAGATATATGGTTAGATTTATGGTTGGTACGCTTATATTTATTGGTAATAAGCGAATAACTAAAAACTATATAATCGATTTATTTGCATCAAATGGCTCAAAGCAATGTTTATATCGTGCTAAGCCGCAAGGACTATATTTAGATAAAGTATTTTATTAGGAGGATGGCTAAATGAATAATTATCATACACATACATACCGTTGTGGCCATGCTTTTGGTAGAGAAGAAGATATTATTAAGGCAGCAATAAAAATGGGTATCACTGAACTTGGATTTAGTGAACATGTACCATTACCACATATCGCAACATTTGCGCTTGATATGTTTGCGCATTCTAAAAAGACATATCGCAATTTGAGGAGTTTGGGATCCATGTTAGTTTTTAAAGGTTGGCCAATGAGAATGCCTTATAAAGAAATGACAACTCATTTAGCGGAGTTAAAAAGGTTAAAACAGGTATATGAAAATCAAATAAGTATTAAGATTGGCTTTGAATGTGAATACTTCGAAAGGTATATGAGCTATTTTAAGAAGATTAAAGATCAAGGATTAGTGGATTATTTAATATTTGGGAATCATTATGATCGTTATCAATCTGGTGGATTATATTATGGAAGCTGCACAAAAACCGTTAAAATGATTGATCGATACCGTGAAGATTCAGTAAATGGATTAAAATCAGGTTTATTTGCTTGCTTTGCTCATCCAGATTTATTTCTTTATTCGTATGAGCAGTGGGATAATTATACTATTACAGCTACAATGGAGATGTGCCGTGTTGCAAAAGAATGTAATATTCCATTAGAGTTAAATGCTGGGTGGTTCAGAAATAGATATAAAAGAGATAAATACAGTAAGAAAGATGTTAATCCGATTGATGAGTTTTGGAAGATAGTAGCTATGAATCAAAATGAAGTAATCATTGGGATAGATGCTCATGATCCAAGTCACTTCAGTCTTGATGATTATGAAGTGATGAAGAAATATGCGAATGATAAAAACTTAAATTTAATTGATAAACTCAATATTTAATGGTTCTTAGACAACCGTAGGGGTGAACGATAAACGTTTATCCCTTTTTTGTATATTAATTTGTCAATAGGAACAGTTTAGTAAGAGAATTCGTTTACGATAGTGAACGAATGATCGATAACCATAAGCTGTTCTTTTTAA
>JAVBUP010000029.1:0-2801 GCA_031555175.1 Coprobacillaceae bacterium | reverse complement strand
TAAAGTTGGACATAGATAAAACTCTCCTTTGTGTAATTGGTCGCAAATTAATCATACATGGGAAGTCATAACTATGTCTATTTATTTTTGGTTAAAACAAAAGATTCTTCTTTACCCCTACGGATATTGAAGAACCTATTTAATTGAGTTTTTTGTTGACATTAAGATGTATTTATTATAAACTTAATTACGGCACTGTTTTGCCATAGTAGCCCCGGAAACTACTAATGGACCAGGAGGAATTAACATGCGTCAAACAACGATGGCTAAAGAAGCCACAATTGAACGTAAATGGTATGTCATTGATGCTCAAGGACAAACTTTAGGACGTTTAGCTACAACAGTAGCAACAGTATTAAGAGGTAAACATAAACCAACTTTTACACCACATGTAGATACAGGAGATTTCGTAATTGTTATCAATGCGGATAAAGTAGTAATGACTGGAAAGAAATTAGATACAGTTAAATACTATAATCACTCAAGATATGTAGGTGGATTAAGAACTAGAACAGCTAGAACAGTTTTAGAAAACAACCCAGTTGAATTCGTAGAATTAGCTGTTAAAGGGATGTTACAACACAATACTTTAGGTAGAAAACAAGGGATGAAGTTATTTGTATATGCAGGTAATGAACATCCACATGCTGCACAACAACCTGAAGAATTAAAGGTGAAAGGGTAAGGAGGAAAAGTAAATGGCTAAATCTAATGTACAATACAGAGGAACTGGACGTAGAAAAACTTCTGTTGCTCGTGTAATCCTTACACCAGGTAAAGGGAAAGTATTAGTAAACGATAGACCAGTTGAAGAATACATGCCAGCTGAAACATTAATCATGATCGTAAAACAACCATTAGAAGTTACTGGAACAACTGGTAAATTCGATGTTAGTGTTAACGTAAATGGTGGTGGATTCAGTGGTCAAGCTGGAGCAATCCGTCATGGTGTTGCTAGAGCTTTATTACAAGCTGGAGATGATTACAGATCAGTTTTAAAAGCTGCTGGATTATTAACTCGTGATTCACGTGCTAAAGAACGTAAGAAATACGGTCTTAAAAAAGCAAGACGTGCACCACAATTCTCAAAGAGATAGTATTCTATTTCGTGTATGCAAACAAACCTCGATATTATATCGAGGTTTTTGTTTTATATTACTAATCAACATGGATATTTTAAGTTTCACATTTTGATATGCTTTCTTTATCAATAAAATGCTATAATTTAAATATCTTATAGAAAATATAATAATGAAAGGTGGTTTATATGAAATTAGGGAACTATGAAGCAACTGAAGTGAAACCAGGGCTATGGGTTATTGATGATAGATCTGGAGATTCTTTGTATTTAGTTATTGGTAATAAAAAAGCATTGTTGATTGATACTGGCCTAGAAGATGTTAGTCTACTATTAGAATTGAGAAAACTTACCGATAAGCCAATAGAACTAGCACTTACGCACGCCCACATGGATCATATGTTTAATGCAGATGAGTTTGATAAAGTATATATGCATCAAAATGATATAGATGCATGGTATCGAATTATTATGGAAACAATGAAATTATTATCACTTGGTAAATCTGAAACAGTTAAGCGAGTATATGATGTTAAAAATTATATTCCTATTGATAAAAACACAGTGTTTGATTTAGGAGGAATTAAAATTCGAGTTATTGAGGCATTCGGTCATACTCCGGGAAGTGTGCTATTTGTTGATGAGGTGCATCAAGCAGTGTTTACTGGAGATGCTTTTGGATCGGGTTGTGGGGCGTGGATGTGGCTACCTGAAAGTAGTACAATTACACAGTATAAGCAGTCATTAGAAAAAGTAATTTTGGATTTAGAGAAGTATTCTACATATACATATTTCGGTGGTCATCGCAAACAGTCTATTCCAACTAAGGAAATACCATATGCTTGTGATTTAACATATCAGACAATTAAGGATATGAAAATATTGTGTGATAAAATACTGGCTAAAGAATTAGAACCTACTGAAATGACTGAAATTGGACCTTTTAAATTGCCATTTTATATTTATGGCACTGCTGCTGCTTTAGAGAAAGAGGATAAGCTAATATAATTATGTTTAAGAATCTTCGTAGATGGTGGATAAGTGTCAAAAAGCAATTTATTGATGATAACGAAAGTTGGTCAGAAAAGCAAGCACAAGTTAGAAGATATAGAGAAGAGATCGATTTGCATGGGTGCAATATTGATGAGGCACGAATGAAGTTGAATCAAGTTCTTAATAGTGCCCCTATGGATATTGGTGAACTACGAGTCATACATGGATTTAATAGTGGCACTGTTTTTCAACAGTTTGTTAGGAATAGTTATAGGCACAAAAGAATTGAACGTTGGATAAGCGATGCTAATGATGGAGTTACGACGCTTATCTTGAAATAGTATTAACATTAAATAATAAAGAAGGTGATAAAGTGAACCCAGATGAAATATTAGAATTATTATTATCAAAAGCTGATGAAGGATGGGAGTTATTGGCTAATACAAGTATGAGCTCTCCAGAGTATAAAATTATCCTGGATAATATTATGGATACCTATGCAACATTTCAATATATGTTATCAGAAATATTTGAAGAAAATGTTAATTATGAAGATTTTGATCATTAATTTAAAAAGTCCCGATTGGGACTTTCCTTAATTCAAAATTGAACCGCACCACAGAGGTGTGGTTTTTTTGATATAATAAAAGAGCTCACCCGACGAAAAGGAGCTCATATGAATTATAAACAAATAGATGATAAAAAGAAAGCCCAGATAGATATTTTATTA
>JAVBUP010000006.1:0-103746 GCA_031555175.1 Coprobacillaceae bacterium | reverse complement strand
TTAAAGTTGGACATAGATAAAACTCTCCTTTGTGTAATTGGTCGCAAATTAATCATACATGGGAAGTCATAACTATGTCTATTTATTTTTGGTTAAAACAAAAGATTCTTCTTTACCCCTACGGATATTGAAGAACCAATACTATCTATATAAAGTGCTTTTTTCTTTACCGTTTTATTATTGCAAATCAGTATGTTATAATTACTGTAAAAGATATCATTATATTAGAAATGAGGATATATATGAAAAAACAAATAAGAGCATTATTATTATTACTTGTATTTGCCTTAATAATTCCATTGATGGGATGTAGCGTAGCTGGTGATAGCGCTAAAACACAAGTGGGCTTTGATGAATTCTTAACAGAATTATTTATAGAAAATATTACTGATGATGCAGTTACTTTACATTCTACATTGGTTAATCCACAAGCATATGGAATAGAATCAATTGATTCACTACTTGGTGAGATATCAATGGGGTCTGAACCTGAAACAGCAAAATATTATCAGGGACTAAAGGATACACTTCATTCCTTCGATTATGATCTGTTAACAACTTCGCAGAAATTAAGTTATGATATTTTAGATGAATTAATAACAAGAGAGCTAAAAGCGAAAGACTTATATATGTTTGACCAAGGGTTTCATCCAAGTGGAGGAATACAGTCATATTTGCCTGCCATTCTAGGAGAATACGAGTTTAGGGAAGAAAAAGACATTGATAAGTATTTGGAAATAGTTGGCGATATCGATCGTTATTATGCTGATATCATTAAGTTTGAAAAAGAGAAAATCAAACTTGGCACTTTTATGTCAGATAAGCTAGTTGATATGTTAATAAAGGAATGTGAGGATTATATTTCTAAAAAGGATGATAATGTCTTAATTTCTACATTTGATTCAAGAATTGAAAAGTTTCCAGGATTAAGTGATGCTAAGAAACAAGAGTATATAAATAGAAATAAAGATATTGTTTTAAATGAAGTTATCCCAGCTTATCAAAATGTTATTGATGAGTTCACTGCCATGAAAGGCAGTGGTAAAAATAATGGTGGATTAGCTAACTATGTTGATGGTAAAAGGTATTATGAATACCTATTTGAGAGAAAAACTGGATCACGTAGCAGTGTTAGTAAAATGGCAAAATCACTAGAAGCAGGCATTATTACTGAAATAATGGCTTTACAAAAAATAATTAGTGAGAATCCAGATTATCTAGACTTATATGATGATTATGAATTTGTGATTCAAGATCCAATGGATATAATGGAGTATTTAGAGGAGGTAACAGCTATTGATTTTCCACCTCTAAAGAATATTAATTATGATGTTAAATACGTTGATGAGTCATTAAGAGATTCATTAGCCCCAGCATTTTATTTGACACCACCTGTAGATGATTTTTCAAGCAGTGTAATATATGTAAACGTTCGTGATGATGAAGAACTTAAAACAATTTTTCCTACTGTAGCTCATGAAGGTTATCCAGGACATTTATATCAAATTAGCTATTTCTATGGTAGTGATGCCCATGAATTTAGAAAAGTATTATCATTTAATGGTTATACAGAAGGATGGGCTACATATGCAGAAAGTTATTCTTATGATTTTGTTGGATTAGAAGTTGAGTTTGGTGATTTACTTGATATTGAAAGGCGAATTAGTATTTATTTAATGTGTCGTGTAGATATTGGTATTCATTATGAGGGTTGGACTAAAGATCAAATGCGTGAGTATGTAGCAACATATTTAGGTGATCTTGATGATGAAACAATTGATAATCTATATTATACAACTATTGCTGATCCAGGTAATCCATTATCATATGGAGTTGGGTATATTGAGATTAACTCATTAATGCAAGCAGCAAAAAAGAAGTTATCAAATGATTTTGATTTAAAAGAATTTCATACATTCTTACTAGATGTTGGACCAGCATCATTTAATATAGTAGAAAAAGAAATGAATAAATGGTTAAAAACAAAGAAATAAATATCTAACTAAAAATGGATCTTGTATAAACAGGATCCATTTTTACATATATGCAATATTATCATATAAAGATTTATCAAAGAATTTTAACCTTAGTTCTATTAGCTTCTGATCTAATCCAAAGATGGAGGCTAACTCTTGTATTGTTAGTTCTTTATATTCAATTAGGCTTTCATCAGAAATTATTATACAGACAGCAATCGCATCCGCTTCGTTCTCGAATTTTCTAACTCTTGGTTTATTTTCTTTCATTAATTGGAAGGCATTTTCATAATGTTTTCCAATCAAATGGCCAAGTTCATGAGCAATAACATATTTTTCTTGGTGCATTGGTAGCTTATTGCTAACCATGATTATTGGGGCACCATTAATAGATAATAGCGTTCCATTTAAATCACTAAACTCTTTATAAACAATCTTACATCCAATTGCATTAGCTAGTTTGTGAGGATCTCTAGTCTTAAAGTGAGTTACAAGGGCCTCGGCATTTTCTTTAGCATGCATATTATTTTCTCCTCACAGCATCAAAACCTAAACCAATAGATCTCTCAAGTAACTCTCTATCATCCTCATTTAAAGGAGAGCCATTAAACATTAAAACTTGTTCTGATTTCAAGTCAAATAATAAGTCATTAATTACTTCGCCGATATCGCGATCATCTACCAAAGAAAACTGTGTTTTAATTGAAAGATCAGTATTGACTAAATCATCAATAGAAACATCAAAGAATTTAGATATAGATAAAACCGAATCCATTGTAGCTTCTCTTTGATGGCTTTCCCATTTTCCTATAAGTGATATCTCTTTACCAGTTACACGTGCTATTTCTTTCTGTGAGATATTGTTTGTCCTACGTAAATACTTTAAATTATTACCAAAATAGTTACCCATATTACCACCTCTATAACAATAATAGATTATCAGTCTATAAAAGTCAATATTTTGATAAATATTTGTAATATTATGCTTGAAATTGTACTTAAAGTCTTATACAATACAAATACAATCAAAATTGATATAGACTAATAGTCTATGAAAGGGGAATATATGGAAACTATAAATGAATACATTAATGTAAGAAGAGATCTTGGTCTTGCTAGGGAAATGAAGCAAATACTAGAGGATGAGAAAGAAAGAATCTATTGTG
The DNA here is from genome assembly GCA_031555175.1 of Coprobacillaceae bacterium. Taxonomy (GTDB): domain Bacteria; phylum Bacillota_I; class Bacilli_A; order Erysipelotrichales; family Coprobacillaceae; genus JAVBUP01. The sequence goes on along the minus strand of JAVBUP010000006.1, from coordinate 100,604 downwards.
AGTTCTTTAGCCAATCAAGTAATGTTGGGCAAGAACCACAAACAAAAGGGTTTAGAAAAGATAAAATGGTTGCTTATCTAGAAATTATTGGGATGCCAGATATTAATGGTAAAACACTAGATGATAGGATATTAGATCAGAAAATCAAAATAGATGGAATTAAGGAACACTATAATGAATGTGTTAAAAGTCTTAAGGAAGACGATAACTCTCATTCACATCTATTCTATTTAATAGTAATAGAAAATGTTGGGATATCTATTGCGGTAGCTACTGTTGCTGAAAAGTTTGGCAAGTCTGAAAAAACGATTTGGAGAAATGAATATAAAAATATAGAGAAGCAATTAAGTAGAATCAGAATACTAACTGATTCATTTAGCTTATAAGTATTATTGAAATATTAATCATTTTGATAGATTTAAAGAAGTTTGACAGTGAAATGACAGTAGAATGTCAGTAAATTGTCCGTAAATTGACAGTAACTGACTAGTGAAATGACAGTAACTTGTATAGTAAAATGTAAACTGTAGAAAGAAGGACAAAATTTCTATTAAGCTAGCTTATCTTCATGACGATGAAGAATAAAACTATAACTAAATATATTATTGGCAGATTAACTGCAAGCATCAAAGTGTAAATGGAAAGATTTAGTTAGAAGGAGATTATTATGACAATTAAAGAAAGAATATACAACGCCTTATCAAGCATCGGTATACTTGTTGAGCAAAGATATCTAGAGGATGAAGAATCATATCCATATCTAGTAGTTGCTATCAACAATAAAATTGAAAATAGCTTAGATGGTAGTGTATATAACGATGTAGAAGCAAAAGTAATTATTTGTAGCGATGACAACGATGATCTACTGGAGTTAGAGGAAGATGTTATCGCTGCAATGGAGAGTATAGAATATCTTCATATCTCAACTAATGATGTTGTTGATAGAGAGATTAATTGCTATCAAACAGAATTAAATTTTAAATATTTTATCTAAAAGGGAGAAAACAAAATGGAACCAAATAAAGTAAATGCTTATATGGGGCATGGAACAGTATTAAGTTATAGAGAAGGGGAAGAATGGGTAAAAGTAGCTCATTTAGTAAATACAACTCCTCCTGCAGTTACAACAACAGAAATTGAAAGCACTGATCATGATTCAGCAGGATTCAAACAATTCATTTCTGGAATCAAAGATGGAGGAGAAATCCCATTCACTATTAATGTAGCTGATATGGATAATGTTCAAAAATTATTTGCATTAGCTGATTCAGGAGAAGTAGCTAGATGGAAAATCGATGTACCTACATCACCAATGCTATCTGTAGAAGTAGATGCATTCTTAAAATCATTTGCATTATCTGCATTAGATTCTGGAACTGCAATTACAGCAACTGGAGCATTAAGATGCTCAGGTAAACCAGTATACGAATTTGTAGATGGTGAGTAGACAATAAAAATATTAAAGAGAAAGTTAAATATCTTTCTCTTTAATTCTATATAGAAGGAGAAATATGAAATGGAATTAAAATATACATTTAGATCATTAATTGAGTTGGAAGAACTAACAGGGAAGAGTATTGATCAAGTATTAGGAGATGGATCTCTAAAGGCTATTACAAATTTAGTAGCAGTAGGGAGTAAAGTAGATTTTAATAAAGCTTGTGAAATAATCCAAGAAGAAATAGAAGCAGGAGTAGGACTAGAGGCAATAAGTCAGAATATTGTACAGGCATTTACAAAATCGGGTTTATTGGGGAAGCCTCAAGCACTAGCGGGACACAAGAAGAAACAAGCGAAAGCATAGAGCAGTTTATCTATCGAATATCGGGACAATTATTAGTCAAGCCAGATATTCTGTTAGATATGACAGGAGTGCAGTTAAAGAGTTATCTCAAAGGATATAGTGAGAGACAATACCAAGAGTTTGAATATAGAGATATGAGTAATCATATCTTAGGACAATATATGATGTATAGTTTCCATGATCCAAAGAAATACCCAAAGAATCACTTAACAAAAAAGGAAGAACAAGTAATAGTAAATAAAGAGAAATCACCAGATGAGATGAAGGATTTATTATTATCTTGGATGTATGCTTTAGGTGGTGAAGAAAAGTATAAGACTTAAATTTCTGGATGTATTAGCATCTTTTGGTATACTTTATTATTACAGTCTATAAATGAAAGAGCAATACTGTGGGAGATCATAAAATTTTCAAAATATTAGAGAATTCAATTCGAGCACCTTTTTGCAGTCTTAGAAAAAGAAGGGATTATGGTAGAGTAATTTGAAAATTAGTCTACTTTTCTTTTGAGCAGAATAATATGATGAAGACTTTCAAAATTATCCACATAATAAATAAAACAATCAGCATAAGCTAACTTAACGAAAGGACTAACTATCTGGATTATATATTTAATATGATATTATAAGAAAGTAGGAAGTGCGGTAGATGTAAAGTTTAAATATTCAAATTTCATATCGGATATGTTATTATGAAAGTATGAAAATGAAAGGAAGCAATAATATGAAAGAATTTAGAGTTATTAAAATCCCTGAAGATTCGAAAAAATATCCGAAACCATGGTCTTCAAAAGGTGATTTGCTTGTAGAGATTATAAATGCCGAGTTAAGCAAATACTATGATGAGGGATGGAGTATTTCGAAAGCAATTACTCCCATAGTTAATAGTGGTGTACTTATCTGCTTATTGATAGTTTTAGAAAGAGAAAAGTAAAGATTTCGGTAGGTTAATTTAGAAATAAATCTACTTCGCGATCATATATTAAGACAGTATATTATGCATAGTTTTCATGATATGAATGATTATCTATCAAAAGGGCTGAGATTGTAATAGAAATCAAAGATAATATATCGAATAGATAAAGTATCTACTATCATCTTTTATGCATACTTTAGGGGTATAGAGAGCAAGAAACAACTGTAAAATATTGATAGTAAACCGTTTTCATGTTATTATTAATTTAGAACATAGAATATTATAATATCATATAATTAATAACAGGAGGGTTATATATTATGAAGAAATTGTTTTTGCATTTACTATTTATTAGTTTGCTTGTTACGGGGTGCAGTCCTAATGAAAGTAATGATCCTGACCCAGTTGTAGTCTCTAAAAAACCACCAGTTGCTGAAGAATATAAAGGAACAGAGTATTTTGAAGAGAAGCCTAGATATGAGAAGTTATTTTTAGATGAAGAGAAAATATGTACTAAAATTATTGAAAACCTTACACAAGATGTTAGCATAGAGTTTTTATTGGATGAAACATACCATAATGTTTTTACTAGCAGTTATATTCGTTTTTATAATGAAGAAAGCAATATCGCAATAGATATATGGTTTGAGGCTCCAAAAAAAGAATATAAGTATGTTAACAGGATAGACGTATTATATGGGGAAAACGATCTTGGAGATGATAAAAATATTGAGTATAAGCAAATAATGGATAGATTAGCAGAGTCACCTTACTTCATCTACTCGGATGTTGACGCGACTGCAATCAAATATATGTTCGCGGAAGGTAAAAATGCTGAGTTTATAACAGAAAAAGACTATCTTGTCAGATATAAAGTAGTGAACAATGTGAAGATGGCTTCAATAATTGCAAAAAATTATTAATAATTATTATTTCATAAAAAGAACAAAAATTTGTTCTTTTTTGTTTTGATTAAATAAAAGAAAGGGAAATATAATGGACAAGGAATTAGAGAATTTAAAAGTAGTAATTGAGCTAGTGACAGATAAATTCAAAGAGTCAATAAAGACACTTGAAAAATTTGTTGATCAATTGAGTGCTTCGGTAGGTAAAATCAAGGATTTCGGGAAAGAAATTACCGATTCAAAGAATTCAATAGGAAAGTTTGGCGATGAGATTAAGGAATCAGAAGATAATGTAAAAGAGTTTTCCAAGAAGATTAATGCTGCTAATAACACTGTAAATGAGTTTGATGATGGTGTAGGTGATGCGCTTGCACAAGTATCCGAATTTGGTGGTGGTGTTGAAAAGGCAAAAGATAGAGTAGATAAATTTGCTGATAACATTGTATCTTCAACTACTCAAATGGTAAGATTTGGTGATAAAATTGCTGATGCAAGTGTTTCAACTGATAAATTTAAAGATAATATGGAAAAATCAAAAGATTCCATGGGTAAATTTACAGAGACAATCGATATGGCAAAGGGAAGTATGCAAAAATATGCAGATAAATCCGGAGACTTATCAGATTCGCAAAGTGATTTGAAAGATAAGACTGATGAAAGTAAAGGAGTGTTTGGTAATCTGGTAGATAAGTTCTCAGGAGCGCTTGGTATTGTGGGCAGTGTTTCTGGAGCATTTGACCAAGTGAAAACAGCTATAGAGTTGGCTAAAGGCTCATGGGAAGTAATAACTAGTGTAATATCATATTTCAATAAAGAGTCAGATGGAGTGAAATATGCCTTATATGATGCAGAAGAAGCAACTTCAAAATTCAATGATATGCTTCTAGAGACTGAAGTAGCAGTTTCTACTCAAACATCAGCCTTAAGTACCTTGAAAAAAGATGGGCTAGATAAGTTTACTGAGGCTTATGAGGATGTGGCACTTCTTCTTGCTGAAAATGATTTATCAATTTCTATTGATATTAATGAGTTGATTGGTGCCAGTCAAAGTATGGTTTCTACACTTCGAACTAGCTTAACGGAATGTGGTGATGAAACATACAAAACACTAGCTGCAATGTATTCAGAAATGAGTTACCTAACAGAAGAAGAAGAATCTAAGGCATTATCATCCATATTAACTAATAATGCAGAAAAGATAAAAGAATTTGAAGGGCATGCATCTGAGTTAGAGAAAATAGAAAAAAGGGTTTTTGACAACAAGGGTGTTTGGCGTGAGGAGGATAGAATTGCATACGATGAGCATTTGAGCGCATTACGAGATATGGCAACGAAATCACTATCAGAAAACGAAAGCATGGAAATAGGAATGAGAACTATTTTAATGCAAAAAAAGGGCGAACTTACGGAAGAAGAGTTAGCAGAATATAAGAAACTGCAAGATGCAGCAGATGAAGATAAGAAGAATAGGATATTAATCGAAACTGCTAACCAAAAAGCAGCTATTGAAGAGCGATGGAAAAATGATTTAAATGGGCTAGTGGAAGGGACAACTGAATGGCAAGATATTAAAGATCAAATGGATGCCGAACTATTAGCCCATGCTCAAGAAGCTCAGAATAAGTTGAACAATGTAACGTATGAAAGTGTTAATACAATGGCCGAATTAATTACAGGTGCAAACGCTGAGCAAGTGAGAGATTATCAAAATTGTAAGGATGAAGTCGAAGAGATTGTAAAGAAATACAGTGCTTATGATGCATCGCGCCTATCGGCAGATGTAAAGGCAAAATATGATGCTGAAATGAAGATTGTAGGGGATAGGCAACTAGCATTGGGTATAACACAAAGCAAATTGGATGAGTTTTATGAATATTTAGAAGACCAACCGCTTAAATATGGAGAAGTATATAAACTTGCAAATAAGGAAATCACATTGGATGGTGCAAAAGATAATATGACTACTCAAGTTGATGATTTTAAGGAGATTGGAGAAACAGCAGTTGATAATTTCAAAGATGGAGTTAAAGCAGCTGCAACTCCATCATCAATTGAATTCCAGTTGAAAACGCTAATAAACGGTGCAAAGGCAATAGTCGCATACACACCACCTAAAGTTTCTGAGTTTGCTGTTGGTGGTGTTATCACTCGTCCAACAGTTGGATTGATGGGAGAATATCCAAATGCCAACTTAAATCCTGAAATTGTCACACCACAAAATATAATGTCCGAAACATTTGCTAAAGTATTATCATCATTTGGGTTTGGCAATAGCAATGAACCTATTCAAATTAGAAATGTAGTTGAATTAGATGGAGCTAAACTAAGTGAGAAAGTTAGTTATTATCAAAGAAGAAGAGATTTTAATACTGGAGGGAATTATTAATGAGATATATAAGAATAAAAAATGGTGAGGATTACTATGATATTCCTGCCACTAACAATTATCAAGTGTCATATGTAAAGTTATGGGCTGGCGATACAAATAGAGCAATGGATGGTACCTATACAGGTACCATTATTGGTATATTTCCAAAAATAGCGATAACTTGGCCAACATTGACTGGAAGTCAACAATCATTGTTATTGTCAATATTCAATAAACCATCACTTCATATCGAGTGGTGGGATGCAGCAAAGCAACAGTATAATTCTGGTGAGTTCCAAACAAGTGATGTAAATGTAGGAGTATTACTAGCTGATAAGGATTTATGGGTAGATTTTAGTGCAGAATTAACTGCATTAAAGAGGATATAAATATGAGAAATTTTGCAGAGAGCATTAGAAACCAAAAAATTAGAAAAATACGAGCAAGAGTTGAATACTTTGATAATAGAGGTGATATTGCAGTAATAGATGATAGTGAGATTATGAATTATAAAGTAGCAGTAGAGGCCAATATGGCATCTACTGCTTTACATTCATTAACGCTAGAGTATATTGGAGAGCATGATTTATTAGGTAAAGAATTAACTGTTTATTATAAAATAATTGTTGATGATGCGGAAAACGAAATATGTTTGGGAACATACATTGTTGAATCGATTGTTAAGGAAGAAGACAAAGAAACAGTTATGGTAGAAGCACGAGATTATATGCTTAAATTCAGTAAAGAATTTGAGAGTCTATCATTAACTTATCCATGTACTTTGAGAAGTTTTGTAGAAGGGATATGTGAGGTATGTAATGTTGGATTATCAGAGATACCATTTAGAAATGAGGACTATTTGGTATACAAAGATAAATATACAAAAACTGGTGCTACTTATCGTGATGCCCTTGAGGATGTTGCTGAAGTATCAAATGGGATAATTTACATTAAAAATGGAAATTTAATTGTTAAGAACTATGAAATCACTGATGTTAAACTTAATGGAAGTGATTTAAAAAGTTATAAATTTGAGCCAAGTATTAAGTATAATTCATTAGTTTTGAGTCGCACACCACAAGAGGATAATGTCTATGAGAGAGATGATGATATGATTGCTATAGATGGTTTACATGAAGTAAAACTATGCAATAATGATATCATTGATGTTGAGATAGATGATGGTGGTTTGACTTACGATCGGCGATATCTTATCAAAAAGCAATTGTTTGAAGAATGCTATAAAGGAGTGGTAATCACGCCATTTGATGCGCAGACAACAGGACTAGGATATTTAGAAATTGGGGATATCATAGCATTTGATGTTAATGGTTCAAAAAACATATCGGTAATATTTGGCTATGAAATATCAATTGGTAATGGGATGGAAGAAAGAATTTTTACTAATACCCCTGTTAAATCTACGACAGAGTATGCTTATAGTTCTTCTATTGATAATAGAATAAAGAAGACAGAAATAGTTGTAGATAAAGTAGATAATAAGATTGAAATGGTAGTTAGTGAATTTGATGATACTAATAAAACTATGGCTCAGATATTGATTGAACAAGGTAATATCACACAAGTAGTTAGTTCAATAAATGAATCAATTGATGCTACTGCTGAAAGTGTCAATCAGATGAGCATAAATAAAGCAGGAGTTGAATTTGTTAATACTGTGACCTCTCAAATAAGAAACGATTTAGAGAAGTATGGTGATAAAGAGTATTATGAAAGATTTATTAAATTTATTGAAGGTAGAATTATATTAGGGACTAGTCAAAGTCCTTTTTCTGTGGAAATAAATAACAGTGAGATAGGATTCTATGATAGTGGAACTAGGGTCGCATATATGAATAATAAAATCCTTTATATCACTAATGCCATGGTAGATAAGTTATCAATAAATGAATACACATGGAAAATTGATTCACGTAGTAACCTAAATTTGGTTAAGGGAAGGAGAATTAACTAATGGCAAATAATGGAAGTATTCAAACAAACCAATACAACACTGGAGCAGTTTCATTAGGAATTGCTTTAGATTGGAATATAGTATCTCCAGATTCAGTGAATAGTACGAGCTATGTATACTATAAAGTTTATACAGTTGGCTCAGGAACAAATTGGATTACATGTGCTCCAATCAATGCAAATTTAGATGGAAAGAACGTGTATTCTCTAGCAGCAACATCAAGAACTAATTTAAGAGTTGGAACGGTGCTGAAAGAAGGATATATCACAGTACAACATAATTCTGAGGGTGTAAAGACTGGAATGACTGCTTCTATAGAAGCTGCCATTTACAGTAGTGCAGTGAATTGTAGAGCTAATGGTCAATGGGATTTAGATACAATACCAAGAGCATCTGATTTCAATTTAAGTGGAAATGAAATTGGTAAGGATGTAGTTGTAGCCATTAAACGGAATTCTACTGCTTTCAGCCATAAAGTAGTTTATAAGTTTGGGAATAGGACAGTTACTGTTACAACATCTGCTGGAGATTCGTGTGTAATAGCTACACCAATGGATTTATGTAGTGAGATACCAACAGCAACATCTGATTTGATGAGTGTTGAAGTTACTACATACAGTGGCTCAACACAGATAGGTAACATGGTGTCAAAACAAATAACACTAGCAGTACCTGAATCAGTTAAGCCAACCATAAATTCGATTGTATTATCTGGAGTTAAACTTTTTAAGGAAATGTATTTAAACAGCTATTCAATGGTAAATATAAAATCAACCTTTAATGGTGTTTATGGGTCTACAATAAAAAAAGTAGATATTACTGGATCACAGCTTAATTATAGTACTACAGGTATTAATATACCTTCTGTTGATATCAATTCAGATTATCTAAAAGCTGGTACGCATAGTTATTTCATTACAGTTACAGATACTAGGGGACGATCAGTGCAAAAAGAATCAAGCACGATCAATGTTGTAGATTATTCAAAGCCAACAATAGAAGCATCTATTCAGCGTTGTATAATGAATGCAAGTTCACAATATGTTGATGATGATGTAGATGGAACAATCTTGAAAATAACTCCAAAGTATAAGTTTAGCGAACTGAGTGGTCAAAATTCATTAACAATTAAGAAGGCGGTTTCTAACAATCTAGTAGTTAATCTAGCTTCATCTGGAACAGCAGTTTATTTAGGTTCTAATGGATCTTTTAGTACCGATCAGACATATATAGTAACTTTTACTTTAGTCGATGAGGTTGGTTTACAAAGCAATTTAGATGTCGCAGTTGATAAGGGACAAGTTATTATTAGTTTTCATCAATCCGGAGAAGGGGTTGGGATTGGGGAAGTAGCAGAACAAGGCCAGCTTAGAACTAAGTGGCCGATTTATGTTGCTGGAAAAAAACTAGAGTTTAATATAAATTCAATCTACCCTATTGGGTCCATTTACATTACTGTTAACGCAGCAAATCCAAGTACTTTGTTTCCTGGTACTACCTGGTCTGCCTTTGCGCAAGGAAGAACATTGATAGGAGTTGGAACTAATAGCTATGGTGTTTCATACCCAAGTGTTAATGCATTATATGGAGCAGAAAAGCATGCTCATGCCGGACCAAGTCATACACATACTGGTCCAAGTCATACGCATACACTAGGTGCAGGTTATGCGATGCTAAATATCGGAAATGGTGTGGCTACAATGTGGTTTAATACTAAAACAGCTCCAGCGCGCTGGTCGGAAAACGAAAAAGCAAATATTGCGACAGCAAAAACTCCATCGCTAGAAACGAGCGCTAGAGCAATTGCTTTAGGCGGAAACACTGATACGAGCGGAACTGCAGCTACTGGTTATGCTGGTACGGGTGCTACAACTGATACAGATAGTAAGCAACCATCTATTACTGTTTATATGTGGCAGCGTATCGCTTAATGAGGTGACTAAAATAGAAAAAGTAGATTTTTATGCAGGATTTGGGCTAAGTATTATAGCCCTTTTCTTGTATTTTCATAAAGCTAGTAAGCAGTTAGCAAAGTTAGATAAAATTGAGGAGTTAGAGAATAAGCTTGATAGGATGAATAAACATCTAACTGAAGATTTAGTCTCAATCTCACTTTTGAAACAACGAATGGATCACATGGAAAGTGAGATCAAAGAAATAAAAGAAATACTAAGAAATGGAGAGAAGTAAATGAAGGAAAGAATTGTTAAATTAATTGATATTAAGTCAATTGTTACAATAGTGAACTTAATAGTATTCGCTTATTTATCATTAAAAAGAGAAATTAGTAGCGAAGTATTTATGAATGTGTTTGTGATGATCATTGGATTTTATTTTGGAACACAGACAAAGAAGAGTGAGGAATAGTTATGACATTAAAACTAATGAATAAATGGTATACTTTGTCATCAGGAGGAGATTATAAAACACGTAATAAAGGTTATCCTACACATACTGGTATGGATTACACTAACAATGATGTTGATACATCTGTGTTAGCAGTTGGCAATGGCAAAGTTATAAAGGTTATTGATGATGTACTAGACTCTGAACATGGCTTAAAGTCTACAGATTATCCAGCAGGCAGGACAGGTGGAAACGAGGTACATATCCAATATGATAATTGTGAAAATAGATTATGTCATTTGAAACATAACTCTATTAAAGTTACAGTAGGAGATGTTGTGAAAATTGGTGATATTATAGGAACAATGGGAAACACTGGTTATAGCAGTGGAATGCATTTACATTTTGAGATAAGGGTAAATAATATTCCTGTAGATCCGCTACCATATATTAATGAAGAAGTTAAACTAAATATTGATAATAGTGTAAAAACATATACTGTATCAAGAGGAGATAGCTTATGGGGAATCGCAGAGAGATATTTTGGAGTAGGTACTAAGTATAAAGATATCATGCGCTACAACAATCTTAAAAACACAGAAATTTATCCTGGACAAATATTGCTATTAACAGAAGTAAAAGAAGAAAGTGAATATTATGAAGTAAAGAAAGGCGATAGCTTGTGGGCTATCGCTGAGAAGTTCTATGGTAAAGGCAGTGAATATCATAATATTGTAAAGCTTAATAATTTGAAAAACAACATAATTTATTCCGGTCAAAAGCTAAGAATAAGATAGTGAAAAGCGTGAGCAACAACTAATGTTCTCACGCTTTTTTGTTTATAAATCACTTTCTTCCAAAAGTTAATGCCATCATTCATATGTAATATACTAATGTAAGAGTGTTTGAATATATGGATATGTCAAGGATTGAATCACTGGACCTAATTTAGTATATATCAGGACAATATCTAACGTATGCTATGGGTGGTGTGAAGAGCAAAAATGGCTGAAAAATATTGATAGTAAACCGTTTTCATGTTACGATTAGCTTAGAAAATGGAATATTATATAATTAATAACAGGAGGGTTATATATTATGAAGAAATTGTTTTTACATTTGTTATTTATTAGTTTGCTAGTTACTGGGTGCAGTCCTAATGAAAGTAAGGATCCTGACCCGGTTGAAGTCTCTAAAAAACCACCGATTGCTGAAGAATATAAAGGGACAGAGTATCTTAATTTCACGCCAAAGTATGAAACTTTATATGCAGATGAAGAGAAAATCTGTACTAAAATTATTGCAAATCTTACACAAGATGTTAATATTGAATTTTTGTTAGATGAAACATATCATGATGTTTATACTAGAAGTTATATTCGTTTTTATAATGAAGAAAGTAATATTGCAATAGACATATGGTTTGAAAGTACTAAACCAGAATATAAGTATGTTGACAGGATAGATATATTATATGGAGAAAATGATTTAGGTGATGATAAAAATGATGAGTATAAGCAAATGATGAATAGGTTAGCAGAGTCATCTTACTTCAATAACTCTGAAACAGATGTTACTAAAGCCCAGTTTATGTTCGCAGAAGGTAAAAATGCTGAGTTTATAACAGAAAAAGACTATCTTGTCAGATATAAAGTAGCGAGCAATGTGAAAATGGCTTCAATAATTGCGAAAAAATATTAATAAAGATTATTTCAAAAAAGAACAACCATTGTTCTTTTTTCTTTTGATGAAGAAAGAAGTAACTGATAGAAAGCATGATATATAATATTATGGGAAAGTCTTCAAATTATGCTTTGAAAAAACGAAAATCAACAACAATGTATAGATAGTATTGTCAAAATAAGACAGACCAATAGTATAAGTGAATTAAGCTTAAAACTCTCTTTTGACATTTGACTCATCCTCCTATCTGTGAAGTAAACTTCGTAATATACTAGTTATACTAAAACCAGTATAACCACATATAAAAAGCAAAATACTATAAAAATGTAAAGACGAGTTCTATCACTCACACACTCACCTCCTTATTGCACACCAATAGACCACATATCAAGGAAAACAAAATTAGGCCGAAAATCTAACTAGGATGATTTTAATATGTTTAATTGTATCATAATTTGGTTTAGAAAAAAATTCTTTCCGGTCAATAAATTAAGAATAAGATAGTGAAAAGTGTGAAACATTAATTGCTACTCATGGATTTCTTTAGGAGTCACTTTTTATTAAGAAATAGTGTTGTCATTATATGTTGCTGAGGATATTAACTTTAGGGGATACGAATATAGTGAGATGTAAAGTACAGTATTGTAAGACAAAATTGAGTATATACTTTTCCTGGTTCAAAGAAATTTCTGAATCATCAAATTATGGAGAGTAAAAGAAAAAAGAAAATCTTGCACAATCACCATTATATAATGTGGCTAAGAAAATCTCATAAAGTGCTATATGCGCTTGGAGCACATCAGAAGTATAAATACTTTTAGATTGAATAATCATAAATTGTAAAAATTAGGATTCTTCATTAATTATTACAATAATAAAAATATCGCAGCAGAAATCATAACTGAGACAAAATACATAATAATGCAAATGAAGAAGCGTGTATCATCGCTCATGAGCTAAACCTCCTTTTTTGTGTACAATAGCTTACAAATCATTATTGATTATAAAGAAAATAGAAAATTCAAAAACATATTAAAAATTTTTAGAATCAAACCATATAAAATAATTATTAAGCATATTTTAGCATGTTTTTTAAAAGATTCCTTGCTCATAGTATCACCTCATATATTCTATAATTAGTATATCATAAAGAATAATTAACTGCATTAGTAGTTGCGTATCTAGTATTATTAAAGTTCTTGACTTAATTGTTATGTAATATATGCTATTCAACATTAAGATCATCAAGATTTTATTTGAATAATGAGTCTGGCGGTAACACTCTCGACTTTGGAAGAAACTTGATGCTATTAAAAAGCATCGTATAAGAAAGTCGCTATTAAAGCAAGGATTGCTAGCATTGTTGAGCCAACAAAAACCATTTTAAAGTAGAAAACTGTACTTGAAGCTTGCTTTTCTTGATTGTCGTCTTGTTTATTATTTGCCATGGCGGACCTCCCAATTTATCTTGTGTTTAATTATTTAAACTACGAAAACATTGATAAGAACGAAAAAAGAATATTTTTAATCATGATAAAAAATGATAGTAGAATGAGATATATTCCAGGCGCTACCAAAAGGATAAACATCATTTTAGGACCAAAGTCATTAGCTGGCGAAGGATATCCTTCAATATATCCTTCAAATAGCCATTTAAAGAACTCTATAACAATATTTTTCATAATCATTTCCTCTCACATATAATAACATTTTATTATAATCGTTTTAATTAAGCCAAATCATTAAGTTATCTTTTAAACTATGTAAATTAAGAATAAAAATGAAGCGCGAGCTTGTCTAAAGCTAACGCTTTTTTTGTCGTTAAAAAACTACTTTTGTAGTGATAGTTCTAGTTTTGTCGAGTTTTTCCACAGGGGTAGAAAAATAGTATATATTATATGACGTTAGGAGTGAGAATATGAAAGATCAAATGATATTAGTTAAAAAAGATCATGTGTTAGTTGCTAGATTTAGTGGAGATATTGATAACATTACATCACTAAAATATCGTACTACTTTAATTGAAGCAATTGAAAAAGAGAAATTCAAGCAAGTGATTATCAATTTGAAAGATGTTAGCTTCATTGATAGTTCTGGTATTGGATTAATACTTGGTAGATATAACCAAGTAAATGCTTATGGTGGAAAGTTAATTGTTTGTGAATTAAATGATTCTTGTAAGAAGATATTTGAGATTACAGGAATGTTTAAGATTATTGATAATTATCTACTAGAAAGCGAAGCATTAACGAAAGCAGGTGTTAAATAATGAATCAAATGGAATTAAAGTTTAAAGCAAAGATTGAGAATGAACCATTTGCTCGAACTGTAGCCGCAAGTTTTATCTCACAACTTAATCCGACATTAGATGAGGTCATTGAAATTAAGACCATGGTGTCTGAAGCTGTAGCAAATGCTATTATTCATGGATATGAATATGATGATAGTAAAGATGTATTTTTAAAGATGTCTATTGATGATGGTATGTTGCAAATTGTAGTTGAAGATTTTGGATGTGGTATTGAAAACATTGAGTTAGCGAAACAACCAATGTATTCAAGTAAATCACATTTAGAAAGATCTGGAATGGGAATATGTATTATAGAGAGCTTAAGTGATCAATTCACAATCATTTCTACTATTAATGAAGGAACAAAAGTAGAAATGATTAAAAGAATAGAAAATAAATCATTATTAGAGTGTCAATAAAAACTAAAGAAGTTTATGAATTGATTGCACTCGCCAAACAGGGGGATAGTAATGCTAGAGAAAAATTGGTTGAACAAAACTTAGGTCTTGTTTGGTCAATTGTTCATCGTTTTAAAAATCATTACTATGATAAAGAAGATTTGTTTCAAATTGGATGTATAGGTCTTATGAAAGCTATACTTAATTTTGACACAAAGTATGAAGTACAATTTTCTACATATGCAGTACCAATCATCATGGGAGAGATAAAAAGATATTTCCGTGATGATGGTTCTATTAAAGTAAGTAGAACATTAAAAGAATTAAATGTGAAAGTAAATAGAGCTAGAGATGTATTACAATCAACTCTTGATCATGAGCCTTCATTATATGAAATAGCAGCTTATCTTGAAGTAGATCCACAAGATGTGATATTAGCACAAGAATCAAGTTATTATCCGACTTCTTTGAATGAACCAATCTTTGAAAAAGATGGTTCTAATATCAATATGGAAGATCGTTTAGTAGACACAAAAGATAAAATGTGGTTTGAAAGATTTGCTTTAGATGAGGAAATCAAGAAACTAGATAAGAAGGAACAACTAATTCTTCATTTGCGTTATGATTTAGATTTTAATCAAGATCAAGTAGCTAAAAGACTAGGAATTTCGCAAGTACAAGTTTCAAGACTAGAGAAAAAGATTGTAGAGAAGTTAAGAAATGAATTACTTTACAAATAAGGAGAAATCCTTATTTTTATGTAGCAATTTTGCATTTGAATCCCTATAAGATATTAGGAGGAAATAAAATGCAAGAAAAAATGTATTTAGAAAGAATTGAAATTATAGATATTGAAAGATGTATGGAGTTTGATGTTAATGAATTGGAGATATTTTTTGATGTAAAAAATGATTATATTCATGAGAGTAGACAATTTAGCCTGTTGTATAACATTGAGCTAAAAGATTCTAAACAAGAATCAATATTTGCCGTTGAATTATTGTATATTGGTGATGATGTTATCTATGAGGATGTTAACACTAAATTAAAGGTACAAGAAGTAGTTAGTAGTTTACAGGATAGAATTATGAATGTAATAGGATGTTTGTTAGAAGAAACACATATTATTAGGAAGTAATAACCATTAGTTATTCCTCTCACATATGCACTTATTTTGCATAGTGTATTGTGAGGGGTTGGGTTTATGAAAGGATTTATATTAGAAACAGATGCTCGCTTTAGGGCGGCAAAAGAAGAGTTAATAAATAAAGGAGTAGAAGTAGTAGATAACTTAGATAGTATTGCAGATCTGGACTTTATAGTACTGGGAATAAAAGGTGTAGACGATGATGGCAAGTTGCTTTGTGATCATTATTTTTATGAATTCAGTGAAGAGATACTATTAAAACTAAAGGATAATTGTGTGATATACACAGGTGTTGATTGTTCATATTTTAAAAGTAGAGCTCAATTTGGTAAATTCTTATATACTGCACTTTTTGATGATGATTCTTTAGCCCAAGAAAATGCTATTTTAACTACTGAAGGATTAATAGCACATTTAATTATTTCACGTAATAACCCAATTTATAAAACGAAAGTTTTAGTAATTGGTTTTGGGCGTTGTGGTTATGATATTGCAATGCGACTAAATGATTTGAATGCTGATGTTACTGTAGCAATGCGTAATAAAACAAAGATGATTCAAGCAAATGCTCGTGGTATAAAGACAGTTTTAGTTAAGGATATGTTATTGGAAGATTATGATGTTATTATCAATACTGTTCCAGTGCGCATTATTTCTAACTATGATTTAGATAAGTTAAGTAGTGATACTATGCTATTAGAGATTGCTTCATATCCGTATGGATTTGATATTGAGTATGCTAAGTCAATCGGTTTACAAGCTAGTATTCTGCCATCCCTTCCTGGTAAGTATGCATATCATTATGCTGGTCAAATGATTGCGGACTATATTTATGAAAGGGGTAATTTAGATGATTAACAATAAAAGAATTGGATTTGGTATTACAGGATCGTTTTGCACACATAAGGATATTATTAAGCCATTAAAAGAGTTAGTCGAAGCTGGTAATGAGGTAGTGTGTGTATTAACACCAGCTGTTTATTCTACTGATACCCGTTTTGGTAAGGCAAAGGAGTTTATATCGTTGCTTGAAGATATCACTGGTAATAAAGTAGTGACAAGTGTAGTAGAAGCAGAGGGCTTTGGACCAAAAAATCCATTTGATATTTTTATCATAGCGCCTATTACTGCTTGTTCATTAGCAAAAATGGCAAATGGATTAACTGATAATGCAGTATTAATGGCTCAAAAAGCTACAATGAGAAATAATCGACCTGTAGTATTATCTATTGCTAGCAATGATGCTTTAGGTCTATCTGGATGTAATATTATGAAATTGATCGCTACAAAGAATGTGTTTTTTGTGCCATTTGGACAAGATGACCCAGTTAATAAACCAAATAGCATGATTTCTGATGTATCACAGCTTGTAAATACAGTGGAAAAAGCATTAAGTCATGAACAATTACAACCGGTGGTGATAAGCCATGATGGAAGTAATTAAATTTGGTGGTACATCACTGCAAGACAAGCAATCCAGACAAAAAGCTTATAGTATAATCCTTGATAAGGTTAAATATGCCAAAGTTATAGTTGTAGTTTCAGCTATGGGTAGAATGGGAGATTCTTATGCAACCGATACCCTAGCTAGCTTAGTGAATAATAATATCTCTAATAAAGAAAGAGATAGATTGATTTCTTTAGGAGAGATAATTAGTAGTATTATTGTGTGTGATGAACTAGTAGAGTTAGGTGCAAAAGCTATTTCGATACCAGTCAATAAAATAGGAATATATACTGATAATCAGTATGGAAGTGCTCATATTACAAGTGTGTCTGCTTCACAAATAAAAGAGTATTTGTCCTTATATGATGTAGTTGTTGTCCCAGGATTTCAAGGAATTTCATATGAAAATGAAATAGCTACACTTGGTAAAGGTGGTAGTGATTTAAGTTGTGTCTTGCTTGGAGCGGGATTAAATCTTGATGAAGTTGAGATATATTCAAATGTTTCTGGTATATATTCTGGAGATCCCAAATATATTAAACATGCCAGATTATATCCATACGTAGATTACGAAGATGCGATCCTTTTGGCGAAGAGTGGTGCTAGTGTAATCCAAGAACATTCAGTTAATGTTGCTAAGGCATATAATCTTAAGCTTCACTTAAAATCAACTTTTGAGAAGGATGACGGAACTTATATTCAAGAACTAGATAAACATATAAAAGGAATATCTATAAAAACAAATTTAAAAAAGGTTGATTTTAAAGCAGAAAAAGATATTGAAAATTACTTTCATAAAATATCTAGTCATGAATATATTATTGATAGTAAATGTTTAAATGAAATTGATGAAATAGATCTACTAATCACTGATGTGGTGTTAATCACGTTAATTCATTGCCAGATTGATGAAATTGAAGATATCAGTGAATTAATTTCTAAAAAATGTATAAAATATTATGCAGATGAGTCTAGAATAAGTTTCTTCATTGAATCCTTGGATTATACAAAAGAAGCAAATATTTTACACGATGTACTTATAATGGAGGAATGAAGATGAATTATAAAATATACACTGCTATTATTACTCCGTTTCTAAACGATAATAGTATCGACTATATCGCAGTGAAGCGAATAATAGAAAATCAAATTAAGCAAGGTGTAGATGGAGTTGTTGTCTGTGGGACAACTGGTGAAGCATCAACACTTGAAAGTAAAGAAAAACTAGAATTGATGCGTAACGTTGTTATGTTTGTTGATGGTAGAATTAAGGTAATTGCTGGTGTAGGAAGTAATAATACTTCTGAAACATTAGAATTGATTGCTTTAGCTGATCAAATTGAAGGAATAGATGAATATTTAGTTGTAGTTCCATACTATAGTAAACCAAGTCAAACTGGCTTATATCAACACTTCAAAGAGATCGCTGGAGCAACAAAAAGAAATATTATGGTTTACAATGTCCCAAAAAGAGCTGGCATTGAAATAGAAGAAGAAACATTAGATTTATTGATAAATGAATGTAGCAATATTACTTCATTAAAACATGCTTCACATAATCTAGAATTAGTAAGGAATATCAAACAAAAACATCCAGAATTTGAAATATATTCTGGGGAAGACAATTACTTACTGGAAGGATTAGAAGCTGGAATGAATGGGGTAGTGTCTGTATGTAGTCATATCATAGCCAATGAAATCAGAGATCTACTAGAAAGATATGAGTTTAATGACAATATTGAAATACTAGATGATTATGTAAAATTATGTGCAAAATATGTCTTTATTGAGTCAAGTCCTTCACCAACAAAGTATTTGATGCATAAATTAGGATATTGTCATAATATATTACGTTTGCCACTTGTACCAGTTTCAATACAAAATGAAAGAAAACTAGATCAATTACTAAAAAGAGTCAAAAAAGCTTAATCTATAAGCTTTTTTTATTGGAATATATACTAAATAAAAGGTATACTATTACTGCGAGGTGAAGATAATGGAACGTATGATACGCATATTTAAAAGATATCGAACAAGAATTAAGTCTACTGATACGACAAGTCTTTCTTATTATCTCATTTTAGCAATTGTGCCAGCGGCCACTCTTATTTCGTGGAGTGCAAGTATATTTCAAATTAGTATTGAAGATATGATAAATAATATTGATGGATTATTCTTAAATGAGTTTGCTTCGTCAATTTTAGAAACTGTTTTTAATGGCAAAGCCAACTATATTACTGTATCAACAATAGTTGTATCATTATATGTAGTATCAAAAGGTATTTTTAATATGACTATTGCTGCTAATCGCATCTATGAGTTAGAACCATTTGAAACAACGCAACGTATTCGCAAGAGAATTGCTTCATACTTTCATGCAGTGCTATTTATATTAATGGTACTTTCAATTGTAATCGTCATAGCGGTAGTACCATATATTCTTTCGTTCTTAAATTTAAGTTATTCAATTACATATTTCAGTTTTGCAGTATTATTTTTAATTATCTTTATTTTTAATACTGTGTTAAACTTATATTTGCCTTATTTAAGATTGAAAATTAAGGATGTTTGGGTTGGGAGTTTAGTAAGTACATCGGGTATTATTGTGTTAGTTGGAGGATTTAATATTTACTTAAAGTTTTCTAACTATAGTACTATCTATGGGCCACTTGCTAATGTAGTTATATTATTATTGTTATTGAACTTCGTAGCTAATTCGATTTACTTTGGTATAGCGATTAATGCCGTACGTTATGAAGAGAAAAACGGGGAAATAGGGAGGTTATTATGAAAACAGAAATAGTAACAGTTAAGAAGTCAGGAATAAATGGGGAAGGTATTGCATACATTAATCGCAATATTGTCTTTATTCCTGGATGTTTTGTGGATGAAGAGGTTGAGATAGAGATTGCTAAGGATACACCAACATATAAATTAGGTAAATTGGTTAATGTAATAACCCCTTCAAAGTATAGAATTAAGAGTTCGTGTCGTCAAAACAAGAACTGTTTAGGATGCCCATACATTGAACTTGATTATAAAAAACAACTAGAAGCAAAAAAAGAGTTAATAGTTGAATCAGTGAGAAAATATGCTAATGTGAAAAATGTACCAGCAATTGATATAGTTGGATGTGAAAATATTTATAATACGCAAAATTCATTTCAATTACCAGTGGCATATTTTAATGATAGAATTTATTTAGGTATTTATCAAAGAGATACAAAGTACTTTACAATTATGAATGAGTGTAGTCGCTATGACAAAATATTATTAAAAGTAATAAAAGATTTAGAAGAGATACTAAATAAGAATAAAGTAAAAGATTATAATGATAAGTTTAAAAAAGGATTGCGATTTGCTAGTGGGAGAGTGTTTGAAGGTAAAGTACAGTTATCGTTAATTACGGGAGTAGATAAACTATCAGGCAAAGTACTTGAAGAGATAGCCAATATTGATAATGTTGTGTCGCTTCACTTAAGTGTTAATACGACTAAGCGACAAGAGTTTAACGAAGGTCGTTTTGAGAAAGTATCTGGATTATCGAGATTAGAGTTTATAGATAAAGATCATAAATTTGTTATTGCTCCAACATCTAAATTCAATACTAATACTAAACAAGCATTTAGTATCTCGAAAGCTATGAAAAATATGTTGAATGGCCAACATGATTTGAATGCTATTGTGCTAAATTCTGGTATTGGCTACATAAGTATTAATATAAGTGAATATTGTAAAAAGGTAGTAGGCATTGAAAGTAGTAGAAGTGATCTTGATGATGCAAACAACAATGTTAAAATAGCAAGATTAGATAACATCACTTTTGAAAAGGGTGAAGCTGAGGAAATGTTGCCACCACTTACAAAAAAGAATGAGTTTGACTTAATCGTAATAAACCAATTAGATGGAGCCCTTAGTGATGATATCGTAGATAGTATTATTAAAGGTAAAATTAAAACAATTATTTATATGAATAAAACTGTTACTGCGGCAACTAAAGATGTTGGTCTATTAACAAAGTATTACAATATTGAACAAATTGTAGGCTTTGATGTAGTACCAATGAGTCCAAACTTGTCATGTGTTATTAAATTAGTAAGAAAGTAGGGATAGATAATGGAAGTAAATGATGTCATTGTAAAGCGTAGAAGTGTTAGAAGTTATACTGGCGAATTGATTACTGATGAACAACTAAGAACAATTATTAGAGCTGGAGCATATGCACCATCAGCTCGTAATAAAAAGCCAATTGAGTATATCGTAATCGATGATGAAGGAATTATTAATAAAATTATGGAGTTTCAACCATATACAAAAATGCTTGCTGCGGCAAAAACTGGAATACTTGTTTGCGCAGATTTAGAAAAAGAAACAGAAAAAGGATTTGCTGTTCAAGATGGAAGTGCAGCAATCCAAAATATGTTGCTAACGGCTTATGATTTAGGATTAGGAGCTGTGTGGTGTGGAATAGATCCGATTACTAAGTTTGTAAAAGGGATGAGAGAATTATTAGATATTCCTGCTCATATTTTGCCAATTGGACTTGTAGTTGTAGGAAATTGTGATAATATTGATAGAGAAGTAAATGAGAGATTGAGTGAATCGATGATTCACAGGAATAAATGGTAAGGAGGGAAACCATGACAAAAAGATTATTTAAAGACAAACAAACTGCAATGATTAGTGGAGTATGTTCAGGAATTGCCCAATACTTTGATTTAGATCCTTCACTTGTTAGGATTGGCTTTGTATTAATAGGATTTGCTTGGTTTACAGGTTTTATAGCATATATTGTAGCCGCGTGCATACTACCTGATAAGAGTGAAATATAATGAGATTATTAGGATTGTTTTATTTAGGTTGGGCAATGCTTTTCACAATTGTTTTAGTAATTGTAGGAGTCATATTGATACTTAGAAAATCAAGAAGCGAGGAAAACTATGAAGAAAATATAGTTAACGATGGTGATGAGCATCCAAAACGTTTATATAGAAATAAACGCTCAGGAATTATTTGTGGAGTATGCTCAGGAGTAGCAGATTATTTTAATTGGGATCCTTCACTTGTAAGAATTGGGTTTCTTGTGTTGTTAGTATGTACAAGAATTAGCATATTGACATATTTTATTGTTGCTATTATTGTACCAGAGAGACGCTAGTCTCTTATTGCAACCGTGGCGGAATTGGTATACGCGCACGTTTGAGGGGCGTGTCTGGATAAGGTGCAAGTTCAAGTCTTGTCGGTTGCACCAAATAGAAAAAGAGCGTTGAGTGATCAACGCTTTTTATATTCTAAATCTTTACTAAGATATAACTTTATAACAGCTTATATTTATCTTAATTCATTTAAGCAGTCTTCTACAGTAATGCTTTCTAGACTATCTTTTAAGTTGTTGTAGAACTGTAAGGATTTGTTACTTTCTTCTACTCCATCAGTTTGCCTATGGTGTTCATAAAACCAGCCAACTATTTTACCATTCAATCTATATACTTGAATTGTTGAATCTAGTGTTAGTTCTCCAGATTCTAATTCTTGTTGTATATCTTCTAATACATCATACATATATATTCACCTCTCAAGTATATTATGCTCAGTTTATTTTAATCATAAGTAAATTATACTCGTTAATAACAAGATATGATATAATTTTTAAAGAAAATTGGTTATATTAGGTGTAATAATCTGGATTATCTGTCTTAAAAGATAGATTTAGTAAGGATTCCATTATTAGCATTGCTAAAATTTAAAAGGCTTTTGTTAGTTTGTATGCTAAAGAGTAAACTTGAAACTTGCTCTTTTTACATTTAGACTGACCAATTATCATTTTGTATGGATAGTTTTAGCAATTTGATATACAATTGATGTACTTTAGCGGTGATTTGAAAGGGGGATATCATGAAAAAGAAAAATACTTTTACTTTTCTATTTTTAGCCAATGGATTAGTATTGATAACAATCGGAATTATCATTCATTTGGCTGTTTCGATTCTTTATAAAGTAGAAAATAAAATAGATCAATGCATGCAAAACCCCGGCTTAAGTATAAAAATTGATGGGATGAAATATGGGCAATATAGCGATGACCTAGCAGGGATTACATATGACTATCCTATTTTCGATATTAAGGAGATTGATGAGAAAATTAGTGGGGAAGTAGATAAGTATGTCAATAATTATAAGCTTAGCAACCTCAACTCATCGAGTTACTTAAAGGTTAACTATTGCATATATGCATATGACCAAGATATCGTTTCCATTGCATTTGTGAGTGAACAAGAAGTTGGAGATAAGAAAGATACTAGTGTTCGTGCTCATACTTATGATATAACCTATAAAAAAGAATTTGAAATTGAAGATGTATTAAATAATGATACTGATTTTATGTCAAAGATATCGGAAATTGTTTATAATCGCTTAATTAAGGAATATGAAATTAAAGAGAGTGAATTAGTAGTAACAATGCCTGTTGTAACATCTAACCAGGAGTTTTTAATTGATGAAAGTGGAATATCTGTCATCTATAATTCCTATGATTTGTCTAGGAATTATGATGGAATTGCATCTATTGATATTAAGTGGAGTGAATTAGAAGGGATGGTTGCAAAAAACTGGTATTATTTTGGGACTTCATTATTGTCTGAGAGCACAGAAAAATATATTGCCTTGACTTATGATGATGGGCCAAATCCAGATACTACAACTAAGCTCATATCTGTTTTAGACAAATATGATGTAAAAGCTACATTCTTTGTAGTTGGATATTCAGTCGATAGATATCCAGAGGTTGTTGAAGAATTGCTTCAACATGGCCATTTAGTTGGCACACATACACAGTCCCACAAAAATTTGGCGACAGTCGATGCGGGAACACGGAAATTGGAAATAAATAATGGTACGGATAAACTAAATCAGATAGCTAATAATCTTGGTAACAAATATAAAACTGTGAGTCTAATTAGACCACCTTATGGTTCAAGAAATGATGGGGTATTAGCTGATTGTAAAGCAGCGGGGTTAAGTGTTATATTATGGAATATTGATTCAAAAGATTGGGTATACCGTGAAGCTAATGCGGTAGCATTATCAGTAATAAATGATGCAAAAAATAATGGAATCATTTTAATGCATGATATATATGATTCTACTGTTGATGCAACTGATATAATAATTCCAGAATTACAACGACAAGGTTATAAATTTGTCACTGTCACTGAACTACTTGCATTAAATGGACAGTCTATGAAACCAGGAGAAATATACTCAAAAGGAAATTAAGGTATTTTATCGTATGATAAAATACTTTTTTTCATATACATAGATGAGGTGGTATAAATGATTGTTATTCATGATCAAATAGCAAAAATCTCTAAGTATGATTATTTAATGAATGTATCCAATAATTTCATTATTGTAAAGTGTTCTAAGTATAATATCTATATTGAAGGTAACAGTTTTGAAGTATCGTATTATTCTAAAGAAGAAGTAATTTTTAAAGGTAATATTAAGAAAGTTGAGTTAAAAGATTTCCGTGAGTAAGCCAAGAATCGGATATGATGTATACAACATATACTGTTTTGATATATTACCTTTTTTACATGAATTAAGTAGTAAAGGAATAAAAGTATATGAACTCAAAAAAATAGAACAATATAGATATGAATTTTATGCGATAACATTTAAAAGAAATAAAGTCGCATCTTTAGATTTTGATATAGAATACATTAAAACAATTGGTATTCTAAATTATTTTAGGCGTATTCTAACAAATAAAGTAACATTAGTTGGCATGGTATCATTTATAGTCACTTACTATTTATTATCTACATTTGTTTGGAGAGTAGAAATAATTGGAAGTTATGATAACATTAATAAGCAAATTGCCTCGCTACTTATATATTATGATATTTCCAAATATGATTTGATAAAGTCTCAAGATGAATTAGAAATAATAAACTCAGATTTACGCCATGAACTAAAAGGAAGTATAGACTGGATTAATACTTACCGTTATGGAAACATATATCGGATTCAATATACTAAAAAATACAGTGAAGAGATGCAACAGACTCAATATCAGAATTTATATGCCTGTCGAGATGGTGTGGTGAAGCAATTTATAGTTCGTAGTGGTAATATTATTGTAAAACCAAATAATTATGTAACTGCAGGTCAAATACTTGTATCAAACAATATAGTTGATACTAGGCAAGAGTTAAAAATATTGCCAGTTGATGGAAGAGTAATGGCCAATACATGGTATGTTATTACTGCACATGTTGACAACTTAGATGAAGCTACTAGTTTTGCTGAGCTGCAAAGATTAACAAGATTAGAGATTCAGAAGAAACTATCAGACTATGACTCTATTGATAAGGAAGTATTAATTTCATTTGATATCTCAGGAAATGGGTATTCAATGAAAACACATTATACTTTGTTGCAAAATATTGCATGCAAATAGGTATGGAAAATTATGCCCATACCTATGTTTTTTACGACTAAATAAAGTAGTTCAAGTTACGTTTATTGATTTTATTTCAAAATAAGATAAAGTGTTATTGTAACCAGTACAATGTGTTTAAAATAAAGTTATTTTCAAAATATGAAATTATTTTTAAAAAAAGAAAATATTTTATAGTTTTTGACATACGCTTCGTAATCGGTTACAATAGTACTGTTGTCAGGAGGTTGAAAATGAAAACAATATTATTTGCAATCAAAATGCTCTTTGCTAACTGGAAGAAAAGTGTGTTTTATGGAATCACATTTGCTTTCTCAACAGGAGTTATAGTTGCGCTGTTGAATTTAGTTTATAATAAAGAATATCTAACTCCATCGGGAGAACCAATAGGTATGGTATTTGTTTTAGTAGTAATTTTGATGGCTACGATGGTTACATTCTATGCCAATTCATTCTTTCTAGAAAGTAGAGCAAAAGAAATTGCTGTCCTAGGATTGGGAGGAGTAACAGTATATCGTTTAGGTTCTATGCTGTTCATTCAAAACCTAATTGTTATTATGTTATCACTACCAGTTGGATTTGGTTTTGGTGTTGGTATGGCATTTGCGTTAAATCATTTTAGCAATATTTATCATGGCTATACTGCAAGTATTTATACTTTGAATTCATTAGCTTTTGTAGTAGCTGCTGTGTTCTTAGTAATTCAACTTGTTTATCTTGCATTCTTGAATACAAGCTATGCATTTAGAAAAGAAATACGTGAGTTAATACAATTAAATGATCAAGTGTATAAACCAGACAATAGAACTATGAAAATACCGCCAACATTTTATTTCGTAACTTACATTGCGCCATTGATATGGTTTTGCTTTGTAGATAGAGATGATTTAAAAATGACTGTTGGTATATTATCAATGGTTGGTATCTGTATTGGGGCTTTTGGAATGATAAAATATTTCCTTCCCAAAGTAATTATTGTGATAAAGAAGAAATTCTTCCATTCAAATGGGGTTAACTTAATGACTGCTGGAAATATTCATTATGCAGTTCGTTCAAGTGAACTACTATCATTATTGATTTGCTTATGTTCTGTTGGATTGATTATGGTTATTTGCTCTTCATTAGAGAATAAGCATATGGCGTTTACAGTAATGGCTAGTTATATAGTAATAACTATATTATTGGCGATTTGTATAGTATATAAAGTCTTAGTAGAGGCTATGAAGCGTTTTAAAAACTTTAGACAGTTACAGTTGTTAGGATTTAGTAGAAAAGCAGTATTAAAAATGTTAAGCAGAGAAATGGTAATGTTCTATTTCATAATCATTGGAACGTCGCTTCCATACGTTATAGCGATTTTGATTCCAAATGTAATGGATGGATCTATAGATAAGTCTCTAGCAACATTTATTGGTGGAATATTTGTAGCGATATATGTGCTAGGTGGCTTTGTATCTTATATCACATATCGCGTATATGTAATGAATAACTTGAAAGGTGGATTTGGTGATGAGTAAAGCAATCGTGTCAGCACAAGAAGTTGTAAAGATTTATGGAGAAGGAAAAACAGCTGTTACAGCATTAAAAGGAATTAACTTGGATATTGTTGAAGGAGACTATGTTTGTATCATGGGTCCTTCAGGATCTGGGAAAAGTACATGTTTATATGTATTATCTACAGTTGATATGCCAACAAAAGGACAAGTTCAAATCAATGGTACTAATGTCAGAGCTATGCATGAAGCAGAATTAGGGTTATTTAGACATGATAATTTAGGGTTTATTTTCCAAGAGTTTAATCTTATTGATGCTTTAACTGTGAAAGAAAACATTGCGATTCCATTAACATTAGCTAAGAACAAACCAGCGGATATTGATGCTAGAGTAATGGAAATAGCTAAAAAATTAGAAATCTCTGATTTATTGGATAAGTTCCCAGTAGAATGTTCAGGAGGACAACGTCAACGTATTGCTTCAGCAAGAGCGTTAGTTGGAAAGCCAAAACTAATTGTAGCTGATGAACCTACAGGTAACTTAGACTCTAAGAACTCACATGAGTTATTAAGAATCTTTAAGGAATTAAATGAAAAAGAAGGAATTACGATTTTAATGGTAACTCATGATCCTATGATTGCTAGTTACTCTAAAAAATTATTATTCTTAAAGGATGGAGAAATTGAAACGATTATTGAAAGAGGAGATCGTTCAAGAAAAGACTTCTATTATAACATTATTGATGTAACTGCAAAAGAATCTCAAATGATGTTTGAAAACGAAGAAAACTAATACATAAATAGGCGAATGCCTATTTTTATTTGATATGAAAAAGATTGTCTTTTATTTTAAATGGCGTAAAATATAAGTGAGAGAGGTGATTACAATGGGTGAGCAGTCGGATAGTTATAAACAGATAGTTCAATTAAATAATACAAATTCACAGCACGGTTTTGACTGCTTATTTTTCATTGTGTAAATTTTTACATACCATAAAAAAGTTCAAATCGTCGAAAGCGATTTTTTTTTGTATTCTTTAATTGATAAACAATTAAAGGAGGAATATCAATGAAATTTTTAAGTAATAGAAATAATAAGATGCTAAAAGCTAGAAATAAGGTAAATACAGAAAAGAGATTATTTGAGTTATCTTCACTTGCTAAAGAAGAATTATTTGTAAGAATTAATTCTAGTGTATTAGGATTAACAGATAGGCAAGTGGATGAAAGGCAAGAAGAATATGGATTAAATATTATAACTTCTGGAACTTCATCGACGGCATTTACACGTTTGAAAGAGGCAGTTATTAATCCGTTTAATATTGTGCTGTTTGCAATTATTATTATAACAATCTTAACAGATATATTTTTTGAAATTAGTGCTGATTGGGCAACTGTAATTATTATGTTTTTACTAATAAGCATATCAAGTGGAATAGCTTTTTTCCAAGGGGAACGCTCTAATAATGCAGCAAGCGAGTTATCTAAAATGATAATAAATAAAGCAGATGTGATTAGAAATAATGTTCCAAAAGAAATATCTATAGATGAGCTAGTGGTTGGTGATGTTGTTAAATTATCTGCTGGTGATATGATACCTGCAGATGTGTATTTCACAAGCACTAAAGATACCTTTGTTGCACAAGCGTCATTAACTGGAGAATCTAATCCAGTAGAAAAATTTAGTGATAATAAAATTAAGTCTAGTGCAATTACTGATGCTGCTAATATTGGATTTATGGGTTCAAATATTGTTAGTGGTAGTGCAATGGCTGTTGTTATAGCGACTGGTAATGATACATATATTGGTTCTATGGCTACATCAATTAGCAATGAACGAGCTAAAAATAGTTTTGAGCGTGGTGTAGATTCTGTAAGTAAATTATTAATTAGATTAATGCTAATCATGTTACCAGTCATTTTTATAATCAATGGTATCACAAAAAATGATTGGATTGGAGCTTTACTGTTTGCAATAACTATTTCTGTTGGGTTAACTCCTGAAATGCTCCCAGTTATTATGACAAGTACATTGGCTAGAGGGGCAATAAGTATGTCAAAGCATAAAGTAATTGTTAAGTCATTAGGTGCGATTCAAACATTTGGTGAGATGGATGTACTTTGTACTGATAAAACTGGAACGCTTACTGAAGATAAAATAGTTTTGGAAAGATATCTGAATGTAAATGGAGTAGATGATGAAAGAGTACTTAAATATGGTTACTTAAATAGTTTCTATCAAACTGGATTAAAGAATCTCATTGACTTAGCAATCATTAATCGTGCAAACAGCAATGGCATTGATAGTATATTATCTGAGTATGTGTGTATTGATGAAATACCATTTGATTTTAGTCGACGCCGTATGAGCGTTGTATTAAAAGACACAACTGGTAATATTAGATTAATTACTAAAGGCGCAGTTGAAGAGATTGTTTCATTATGTAAATATGTTGAAATTGAGGGAAAGATTACTGAGTTTACATCATCTGCTAGAGAAAAAGCAATGAAAGTTTATGAAAAGCATAATAATGATGGTTTACGTATGATTGCAGTTGCAAAGAAAAACGAACAATTTGATACAAGAACATTTAATGTAGATGATGAAAATGAATTAGTTCTAGTTGGTTTTATAGGGTTTTTAGATCCACCCAAAGAAAGTGCAAAGAATGCGATTGAGGCATTAACTGCTAATGGGGTAAGGGTTATAGTTTTAACTGGTGATAGTGAAGGGGTCGCAAAAAAAGTATGCAGCAAAGTTTCTGTAGATACTAGCATATGTATTAGTGGCAGTGATGTAGCTAATATGACAGACCAAGAGTTATCAAAAGCAGTAGAGGAAAGCAGTTTATTTGCAAAATTATCACCAGTTCAAAAGGAAAGAGTCGTAAAAATGTTACAAGCCAATGGACATACAGTGGGCTATATGGGAGATGGGATTAATGATGCTCTACCACTTCATCAAGCAGATGTTGGAATATCTGTTGATACAGCAGTTGATATTGCTAAAGAAACTGCCCATATAATTTTATTAAAAAAGGATCTAATGGTTTTAGAGGAAGGTGTAATAGAAGGAAGAAAAACATTTGGTAATATTTCTAAATATATCAAAATGGCTACAAGCGGGAATTTCGGTAACATGATTTCGGTAATTATAGCTAGTATTTTCTTGCCGTTTTTGCCAATGCTTCCTATTCAAATATTAACGCAAAATTTATTAAATGATTTCGCACAAATGGGAATCCCGTTTGATTCACTAGATAGTGAATACATTACGGTTCCTAGAAAATGGGAGACAGATTCAATAAAGATGTTTATGTTCTTTATGGGTCCAATTAGTACATTATTTGATATGTTATGCTTCATTGTTTTGTGGTGGATTATGAAGGCTAATAGCATAGATGATGCCATGATTTTCCATTGCGGATGGTTTATATTTGGGACACTATCTCAAATAGCAGTTATACATATGATTAGATCAGCTAAGATGCCATTTATCCAAAGCAATGCTTCGACACCATTATATATTTCAACTGCCTTAGTCAGTCTAGTAGTACTAGGTATTGGATTCAGTCATTTTGCTGACTTCTTGTCATTGACACCAATGCCATTTAGTTTTGTGCCATGGTTGGTTATTTTAGTAGTTGGCTATTGTATTGCATGTCAAATAGCGAAAATAATTTACATAAAGAAGTATAATAGTTGGTTATAGTTAAAAGTTGTAGTATAATTCTTAGGAGGTGGTATTTTGAAAAAGAAACTTAAAATCATAGAGTATTTTTTATTGATAATGATTGCTGTATTGTCATTTGAAATAATAAACAGAGCTATAAAAAATCAACAGTCTAAAAAGGAATTAGAAAGTGTTCTTGAGGAATTTGAAGACAATCTAGCTGATGTACCAGATAATGATGAGTTTGGCGAAGAAGTTGATGAAACTTCAACGAGTAAATTAGATGATCCTACTAATCTTAACCCTACAAATATTAAAATTGGTGGGAAAACTGTAGTTGGAAAAATTCGAATTTCCTCAGTTGGATTAGCATTACCGATTTTGAGCGAAACTGATGGTGAAGCTATGTACATCACTTGTGTGCAATTTGCTGGAGAAGTAAATAAACCAGGTAATTTAGTTTTAGCTGGTCATCGCACTAAAGATGGATTTATGTTTTTTGGAAAAATATCAAATGCTAAAATCGGTTCTACTCTACAAATCACTGGAACAGATGGGAATGTTGTAACTTATACTGTAACTAAAAATTATGTTGTTGATGAAACTGATACAAGTATCTTAAAGCAGAATACTGATGGCAAACGAATGGTTACTTTGTTCACATGTATTAAAGATCAGCCAACTAAACGAAGTGTAGTTGTAGCAGTTGAAAAATAATTAGAGATTTTAAGGGTTCACAAATTGAACCCTTTTATATATATGTAGTTTAATTAAAAATTTTTAAGTGGTAAAAGAATATGGATTATAATAATCACTGTTATGTTAGATTTGTAATAATAGCAATTTTCTGATAATAATAAAGTTCTTATGATAAGTGAGTATAAATTTGCTTTATCGCGCAATCATTTAGCATTTCTTAAGACACGCGATTTTAGAACTATGGTTACTGCAAGGGCAATAATTACTTAACTACTAAATAATTAGTTTAGTTAAAATGGCTCTCAAGAGTTATTTTGTTTTTAATTAGAAAATACTGTGAATTATGTTTTTATAGATGCATAACATATTGTGTTGACTTTTATTTTTTAGAGTGTATAATAGGCGATGGTTATACGTCTAACTAATAGGAGGATGGATATGGAAACATCAAAATATAATCAAGCCCATCAAATGTTGATGAGATTAAATAAAAAGTATTTTGTGATGATGAGTCATCGTATGGAAAGGCTTAATGCTCATACTGATTTGCCTCCAGTGCTATTCATTATTAATGATAAGCCTGGTATTCCACAGAATAAACTTGCTGCTAAATTGCACATTCAACCAGGAACTATGACCGTTCGATTGAAACGTATGGAAAAAGCAGGATTGATTGAACGTAAAGCAGATGATACTGATGCAAGGATTACTCGTGTTTATTTAACTGAAAAAGGTGATGAGGCACGAAAGAGTTGTGCAGTTGCTTGGAATATGACAACTGCGGATGTTTATTCATGTCTAGATGAACAAGAATTATTGAAGTTAGAAATGATTGTTGAAAAACTACTTGAACGAATAGAAGAGTTAGATTAATAAATTGAAAGGAAAAGAATATGAAAACTATTATGAAGAAATTAAGACCATATGCTTTGCAGGTGGCAGCAATTATCGTACTAATTTTCATTCAATCAATGTCAGACTTATATTTGCCAACATTGATGAGTGAAATTGTGGATACTGGTGTAACGCAAGGAGATATGGATTATATTTATAGCCATGGATTAAAAATGATGGTCTTTGTAACAATTATTGCCGTATGTGCAATTTTGATAGGATTGTTATCATCGAGAGTTGCAATGGCTGTAGGTAGAGATATGCGTTTAGAAGTTTTTAAGAAGGTGGAAACATTTTCCGATTTTGAAGTTGGGAAATTTGGTGCTCCTTCTCTAATTACAAGAACGACAAATGATGTACAACAAGTACAGCAAGCTATTGTTATGGCTTTGCGTATGATGTTAAGTGCCCCAATAATGTCAATTGGTGGTATCTTAATGGCGCGAACAAAAGACGCTCCATTAACTTGGATTTTTGCTGTAACACTTCCTTGTATGCTAGTAATTATGATTATAGCTGTATTTACAACTGTACCATTATTTACAGTACAACAAACCAAATTAGATAAAGTAAATCAAGTATTACGCGAACATTTATCTGGTGTTAAAGTAATCCGTGCATTTAATAAGAATAAACATGAGTCTGCAAGATTTGGAGCAGCTAACAAAGATTTGACTGATACTTCCATTAAAGTACAGTTAAGAATGGCTTTATTAATGCCTTTATTATTCTTTATTATGCAATTAACGACTATTTCAGTCATGTGGTTTGGGGCACATAGAATAGATACTGGTGTAATGGGTGTTGGTGCCTTAATGGCATTTAACCAATATTCTTTTATAATTATGTTCTCTTTCTTGATGGCTGCAATGATGTTTGTCGTTATTCCTCGTGCGGCTGCTTCAATTAAAAGAATTGAAGAAGTAACTTCTTATCAACCATCTATTACTGATACAACAATGGTTGAAACATTTGATGGTAGCATTTTTGGTCAAATTGAGTTTGAAAACGTGACTTTTAGGTTTGATGACAGTAGTACTGATGTATTGGAAAATCTATCATTTATTTCTAAACCTGGGATGACAACTGCTATTATCGGTTCAACTGGTTCTGGTAAATCAACATTGATTAGATTAATTCCTCGCTTTTTAGATGCTACAGAAGGAAGAATTCTAGTTAACGGAATTGATGTTAGAAATCTTTCTCAAGAAGATTTAAGGAATGTAATCGGATTTATTCCACAAAAGAATTATTTGTTTAGTGGAACAATCCGTGACAATATGAAATTTGGTAAAGATGATGCGACTGATGAGGAGATTTGGCATGCCCTTGACATTGCTCAAGCAAAGGACTTTGTCTCTAAATTAGATGGTGGAATTGATGCACCAGTGTCTCAAGGCGGTACGAATTTCTCAGGTGGGCAACGCCAACGTTTAGCCATTGCTCGCGCTCTAGTGAGAAAACCAGAAATCTATGTGTTTGATGATAGTTTCTCTGCCCTAGACGTTAAGACCGATGCTAACTTGAGAGCGAAACTTAAGGATGAGACAAAGGAGGCTACTGTTATTATTGTAGCTCAACGTGTCAGCAGTATTTTGGATGCTGATCAAATTATTGTTCTAGAAGATGGTAAAATTGCTGGGTTAGGAACTCATGATGAGCTATTTAACAGCAATAAAGTATATCAAGAAATTGTATTATCCCAATTAAGTAAGGAGGAATTATAAGATGGCAGAAGATCAAGTAAAAACTCCAAAGCAACCTGCACGTGGTAGAGGCCCGATGGGACATGGGCCCATGGGTGGACGTGGTCCAGTTGAAAAAGCTAAAAACTTTAAACCAACTTTCAATCGTTTATTAAAATTATTAAGACCATATATAATTGGTTTAATTGCGGTGCTATTATTTGCAGTCATTGGTCAAGTGATTAGCACTCGTTCTCCAAAAGTTCTTGGGGAAGCAACTACTGAAATTTATCGAGTTGTTGTGGCAAGGATGATGGGCGATGTGTCAGCTGCAATTAATTTTGATAGTATTCAAAAAGTAATTTATACATTGCTATTTATGTATGTAATATCATCGGTTTTCCAATATTTACAACAATATGTAATGGCTAAAATTTCTCAACAAGTAGTGCTAAACTTAAGAAAAGATATTGATTATAAATTAACTAAACTGCCTTTGAAGTATTATGACTCTCATTCAAAGGGAGATATTCTAAGCCGTACAACAAATGATGTTGATAATATAAGTGGAACTTTACAACAAAGTTTAACGCAAATTATATCTTCAGTAGTGCAATTAATCACAATCATTTATTATATGTGGACAATTAGTATTACTTTAATGCTTATTAGTTTAGTAGTACTACCAGTGAGTATGTTATTGGTAAGTTCAATTGCTAAGAAATCGCAAGTATACTTTGTAAAACAATGGGCTGAAACCGGGACATTAAATGGAGTAGTAGAAGAGACATATACTGCTCATAATGTCGTAAAAGCATTTGGTAAAGAAGATGAAAAAATTGCTGAATTTAGTGCTACAAACAATGAATTGTACAATTCGGCATGGAAAGCACAATTTATTTCAGGAATCATTATGCCGATTATGAACTTTGTAAATAATATCAACTATGTATTTATTTGTGTAATTGGTGGTAAAAGTGTTATTGATGGGACAATGGAAATTGGGAATGTTCAGGCATTTATTGCATATTCAAAACAGTTTGGTCAACCAATCTCCCAAGTTGCCAATATCGCTAATGTGCTACAATCAACAGTTGCATCTGCTGAGCGCGTATTTGAGTTATTAGATGAAGAGGAAGAAATTCCTGATGTTATTGAATCAAACGTAGCAGAATCAGCAAATGGATTTGTTGTATTTAATGAGGTAGATTTCTCTTATTTACCAGATAAAGAGTTGATCAAGAATATGAACTTAATTGTTACACCTGGTCAGACTGTTGCTATTGTTGGTCCTACTGGGGCAGGAAAAACAACTATTGTAAACTTACTAATGAGATTCTATGAAATTGATAACGGTAATATCATTGTTGATGGTACAGATATTCGTGATATGTCACGAGTTGATTTGAGAAAAACATTTGGTATGGTTCTGCAAGATACTTGGTTATTTAATGGAACTGTCAAAGAAAACATCGCTTATGGTAAAGAGGGAGCTACTTTTGACGAAGTAGTAGAAGCTGCAAAAGCAGCTCGTGTTCATCACTTCATTACTACTTTACCTGATGGATATGATACGGTGTTAAATGAAGATGCTTCAAATATATCAGCTGGGCAAAAGCAATTACTAACAATTGCCAGAGCTTTATTAGCAGATCCTAGAATACTAATTCTTGATGAAGCTACATCATCAGTTGATACACGTACTGAGGTATTAATCCAAAAGGCAATGACAACGTTAATGAATGGACGTACAAGCTTTGTAATTGCACATCGTTTATCAACTATTAAAGATGCAGATTTGATTTTGGTTATGAATCAAGGGTCAATTATTGAGATGGGAAGTCATAATGAATTGTTAGAACAAAAAGGATTCTATTCTGACCTTTATAATTCTCAATTTAGTAATGGAACTTTCCAAGAAGAGATGGATTAAAAAAGATACAGAGATGTATCTTTTTTTACTAAATAGATAAAATGTGCTATAATTTAAACAATGTTTATGGAAGGAGAGTGGTGAAGTGGAATCGTTATCCTTGGTAGTTTCAATTATTCCATTAATCGCATTATTTGGGCTCTTTATCTCTTTGTTAAGAAAAGATCCAGTTATTACACTGTTTATGCTTATAATAGTATGGGTAAGCTGTGTATTTTTATGGGAATTACCTATAGAGAATGTCATTGTCTTGTCTGTACGTGGTATATATGAATCGGTTGTTCCTTTGTGGACTGTATTTGGAACGCTATTTTTTGTGTTTACGTTGATGAAGGCGAGTGTCTTTGATGCTCTTACGTATTATGTACATAATCTAACTCCTGATATTCGTTTGCAATCTCTATTAATCGGAGTATTCTTTGCTTCACTACTACAATCACTATTTGGTTATGGAATACCTGTGGTAGTATGTGCATTAATGCTATATGCTCTTAATTTTGATAAGAAGCACTCAATATTTATTTCATTACTAGGTACCGCATTTTGTTCATCTTTTGGATCTTTTTCTAATGGATTATCAAGTTCTATAGGTGGGCTTACAAGTTCTAATATATTTGGGGCAGTTTTTTCATCAGCTGAATCTTATATCAGTAATGTATCTATCATCACTGGATTACTATCATATTTTGTGAATATGATGTTTCCATTATTGGCGTTATACTTTGTTACAGTTCGCTTTAATAAATGCTCAATTAAAGATTTTAAAGCCATGATTCCCTTTACTGTAACAACATCTTTGATATATTTATCTAGTTCTACTGTATTGACATATTTTGTATCATATAAGTTAGCTGCTGTTATACCATCAATGTTAACAATTCTAGTATCAATTTATATGATTAAAAATAATATTATGATACCAGATGTAGCAATAAGAAGAAAGACTGATGTAGAGATGGACAAACCATCCATTTCAGTATTTAATATGTTATTTCCGTTTGCGCTATTTACTATTTTCTCTTTGATTCTACAAATCATTGAACCATTAGGAGAAGCATTAAAGAAAGTGGTCATTGATTTTCCAGCATATCCATATCTACCGGGAGCATCATTTCAATTACTAACGTCTCCTGGGACAATTTGCTTCTTGTTTGGATTGCTAATGATATATTTTTATCGCTTAAAACTAGACGATGTGGAACAGATAACTGAGAAGTTAACTGAGTTATTACACAACATTGCTTTTCAACTTGTTGGAATATGTATTGTTATAGTTATCTTTACAAGTAGTTTTGGTGGGGTAGAGGGTAGTAACTCAATGTCAATGTATTTATCTGACCAAACGGGTCTATTTATTGGATCACTTTGGGGGATGATATCTCCATTTGTAGCAGCTCTTGGAACATTACTAACTGGTGGTGCGAATATGGGGGATATGTTATTTGCAAGATTCCAATTTGATATTGCAGCTATAAGTAATCTTAATACACAAATAATTGGTGCAAGCCAACAACTTGGGTCAGCAGTAGCATCTGTCATTGGAATATTCCCAATTATCATTGCATCTGAAGTTTTATATGAGTCTGATGCTGTTAAGCCTACATTCAAAAAGGGACTAGCCATTACTGTTTTATCCTGCTCAATGATTGGGATTTTAACGATGTTGCTATTATATTTTGTATAAAGACTAATAATCTAATATTTGCTCTAGTATTATTTATTAATATTAGAGTTTTTTATTTTATTTTCTAATAAACAGTTGCAATTATTAAATTCAGTAGTATAATATGTGCATAACACACCATTGTGTATAACACATAATAGTGTAATACACATGTAGGAGGACAATATATGGAAGAGTTAAAGAATTGGAAAAAACATATGGCTTACTTTTTTGGGGGACAAGCAGTGTCTATACTTGGATCATCACTTGTTTCATTTGCAATTATTTTTTATATTACAAATACGACTAAATCAGGGACAATGATGAGTATCGCATCAATGGCATCATTTATGCCTAGATTTCTTATATCATTTATTTCAGGGGTATGGGCAGATCGTTATGATCGTAAGAAGCTTATTGCTTTCTCAGATATATTTACAGCACTAGCAACGCTTACTGTAGCAATTTGCTTTGCCTGTGGATATCAAGAAATATGGGTTATTCTAGTATGCAT
Organism: Coprobacillaceae bacterium; assembly: GCA_031555175.1. Classification (GTDB taxonomy): domain Bacteria; phylum Bacillota_I; class Bacilli_A; order Erysipelotrichales; family Coprobacillaceae; genus JAVBUP01. The sequence continues at coordinate 62,311 of JAVBUP010000006.1, read as the reverse complement.
GGTATGCCGCTCGATAGGTTCAGGAATTCAAGGTCCTTGTGTTGGAGCTGTCATTCCTGATATAGTACCAACTGAGCAATTGGTTCGCGCTAACAGCATGTATAGTACAGTGGCTTCTGTGATTCAAATCATTTCACCATTATTTGGTGCCATGTTAGTAAAAATGATTCCTATTGAATATATTTTTGGTATTGATGTATTTACTGCTATTATCGGTGTAGGATTATTAATACTGATTCCAATTACAAAACATCAAGTTAAAGAATCAGATGATAATACTCATACTAATAATAGAATAATCCAAGAACTAAAAGATGGTTTAGTATATATCAAACAAGAAAAGTATATCTTTACTATGATTATGTTTAACGTTGGTCTAAACTTTTTCTTTACGCCAATCAATATGTTGTCATCTTTACACGTGACACTAAATTATGGTGAAGATGCAATGTATTTATCAGCAGTGAACATGGCGATTGGAATTGGCATGGTGGTCGGAGGAATCTATTTATCAATCAAGGGAGACTTTAAAGATAAAACAAAAGCAATTTCTCTATTCTGCTTAATTCTTGGGTTATGTCAATTCTGGATGGGATTTGCTCCTGCATTTATCATTTATTTATTATTATATTTTACTATTGGTATTACAGTACCAGGCTTTAATGCACCTATTAGTGCTATGATCCAAGAAAAGACTCCTTCACAAATACTTGGAAGAGTATTAGGGATGCTAGAAGTGCTTTCTTCTATTGCGACTCCGATTGCTATGGTGCTCTTTGGCCCGTTAGCGGATATAATTGGGGTAGGAACGGTAATTGCTATTGGTGGAATTGCTAATGCATCATTTTGCATCTTTATTGCGAAAAACAAAAACCTTAAAATCTCTAGCGTTAAGGAATTTGCCGAAGTATTATAGTTATAATTATTAAGGGGAGAAGAAAATGGAAGAAAATCAATCTTGGTTAAGGAAAGCATTATTATTCATTGGTGGACAATCAGTTTCAATGTTTGGCTCATCGCTAGTTTCCTTCGCGATTATATTTTATATTGCTGCTGAAACGGAATCAGGCATAATGCTGATGATAGCCTCATTATGTAGTTTTTTTCCAAGTTTTATCGCAACATTATTTGCTGGTGTATGGGCTGACAGATATAATAAAAAATACCTAATTATGTTACCTGACTTGTTTATTGCTTTTGCGACACTTGTAGCAGCAATAAGTTTCACATTAGGATATAAAGAAATATGGGTATTATTAGCAGTTAATGCTTGCCGTTCTTTGGGGTCTGGAGTTCAAAACCCTTCGATTCCATCATTTTTGCCAGAATTTGTTCCTGATGGACAACTAATGAGAATTAATGGTATTCACAGTACAATTTCATCATTTATCGATTTATTATCTCCAGCATTTGGAGCAGTGCTTATTAAGTTTGCTCCACTTGAATTCATTTTCTATATTGATGTTGTAACAGCAGTTATTGGATGTGGTTTATTATTCTTAATAAAAAGCGAATATAAACCAAAAATATTTGAGAGCAAAACAACAATACTTTCTGAGTTTAAAGAGGGATTACTATATGTAAAGAGTGATAGATTTATTATCTCTATTTTGTTTTATGCAATGGCAATAAACTTTCTAGCTAATCCAGTATCGCTATTATTACCATTACGAATCACTGAGATGTTTGGGAAAGATCCGATTTATTTATCTGGAGCACAAATGGGTTTAAGTATCGGAATGCTTGTGGCAGGAATATTTATATCTGTGAAAGGAAATTTCAAAAGGCCTATGCTATCCATGTCCATGTTTATAGTTTTTGTAGGTATAGGGGAAATAATGTATGGTGTGGCTTTGCCATTTATGGTATTAATCATTGTGTCAGTGATGATTGGCATTACAATGGTAGGATTTAATACACCATTTAGAACAATTGTTCAATCACGAGTTGATAAGGATAAACTTGGAAGATTATTCAGTTTTACATCACTTATTTCATCTTGTACAATCCCTGTGTCGACGACAGTCTTTGGTTTATTATCTGATATTATTGCTATTAACTATATTTTCATAGGCGCAGGCCTTGCCATATCTATAGTTGGAGTTACAATGATGTTTAATAAAACTGTTCAAAATGGACAGGAATAAAAAATTAATATTTATTGTGATTTAGTATTAATTATTTTGGAACAAGGAATTTGCTTTTTTTGAAAGGTGAGGGATATATGAGTAATAGAAAAATGGAGTTGAAGTATCTAACGGATATTAAGGAGTTTTGGTTATTGCGTGATCGCTATATAATTGAAGACATCATTCCAAACTGTAATCCTCCAATGAGCAAGGAGGACACAGAGTGGTTTCTATCTATGGAATATAAGTCTTCTATGGAAAAACTATTTAAACGTGAAATAGATCCCTTGATGGTTGCATATTTATATATCGATGAAATTTATGCTGGGTTCGTGGAATATGCGATTTATAAATCAGAGGATGGTAAATGTTTTATCGTTGATTTTTGCATCGATCGTAAGTTTCGTGGTCAGGGATTAGGAACAGAGTTTTTTGAATTCTTCAAAAATGCTGTCCAAAAACACGGTGCAAAATATTTTGCACTAAATACTTCAAATCCAAGTAACCGTAGATTTTGGTTAAATAATGGATTTATAGAATGTGGCGACGATGAATATGGAAATCGCATTTATATAAGAAAATAGTTTTAATCATCTTCATTAACCATTGCTAAGGATGTTGTAAGTATTTAATAGATTACCTAGTTTTTTATTGATTTGGTAGTGATTAAGTTGTATAATATTTGAGAAATAACAAAACGATGATAAGGACAAGTAAAATCAAAAAAGATTTAAAGCGAGGGAAAGACTTGGTGGGAGTTTCCTAAACACTTATGATTTGAATTCACCTTGGAGTGTAGCTAATCACTACCGTATACCTACGTTACAGGCAATTAAGTGCGTAAGAAATTACGAATTAGGATGGTACCGCGTTAAATCGTTCCTTTATGGAACGGTTTTTTATTTTGAGGAGGAAGAGAAATGATAGAAAAATTACAAACTATTAAGGGTGAAGCATTAGAGCAAATTATTTCATGTAGTGATTTAAAATCGTTAAATGATTTAAGAGTCCTATATCTTGGAAAAAAAGGTCCTATTCAAGAAGCTATGAGCAATATGAAGGATTTATCTCCAGAAGATAGACCAAAAATGGGGCAAGTATCTAACCAAGTAAAAGAAGAGATTACTAATGCTATTGAAGAAAGAAAAGTGGTATTAGAAGCAAAAGAAATTAATGAAAAATTAGAGAAAGAGTCAATTGATATAACATTACCTGCATATCATGTGCCAACAGGAACAAAACATCCATTATCGATTGTTACTGAGCAAGTCGAAGATTTATTCTTAGGAATGGGTTATTCAATTGAAGAAGGACCTGAAGTAGAAAGTGATTATCACAACTTCGAGTTAATGAACTTGCCAAAAGACCATCCAGCAAGGGCGATGCAAGATTCATTCTATATAGATGAAAACTTGTTACTAAGGACTCACACTTCACCAGTTCAAGCACGAACAATGCTAAAAGCAGCTGGTATAGGTCCAATTAAAATTATCTGTCCAGGTAAGACATACCGCCGTGATGATGATGATGCAACTCATTCTCATCAATTTGCTCAAATTGAGGGGTTAGTGATTGATGAAAATATTACAATGGCTGACTTAAAAGGAACATTAGATGTTTTAGCTAAACATTTATTTGGTGAAAAAAGGTCAATAAGATTGCGCCCAAGTTTTTTCCCATTCACTGAACCATCAGTAGAAGTTGATGTTAGCTGTCATATATGTGATGGAAAAGGGTGCCCAACATGTAAACATACAGGGTGGATTGAAATTCTAGGAGCTGGGATGGTTAATCCAAAGGTATTAGATATGTGTGGTTTCGATTCTAAGAAATATCAAGGATTTGCATTTGGTATTGGTATAGAGAGAATCGCAATGTTGAAATATGGAAATGATAATATCCGTAATTATTATATTAATGATATGCGTTTCTTAAAGCAATTTAACAGGGAAGACTAGGAGGAAAACACGATGGATATAAGTTTAAAATGGTTAAATAAATTCGTTGATATTGATGGGATAACTCCTGAAGAATTAGCGAAAGCAGTGACTTCAATTGGTATTGAAGTAGAAGGAATCAGACGATTAGCATCAGGATCAGACTTAACAATTGGTTATGTACATGGTTGTAAAGATCATCCTGATTCAGATCACTTACATGTATGTGATGTTGAAATAGCTTTAGGTGTTAGAAGTCAGATCGTGTGTGGCGCACCAAATGTTGCTGCTGGTCAAAAAGTAATAGTTGCCAAACCAGGATGTGTATTACCAGGTGGAATAATTAAATCTTCTGTAATTCGTGGTGAAGAGTCTAATGGTATGATTTGCTCACTTAATGAATTAGGAGTTGATAATAAATTCTTATCAGATGAACAAAAATCAGGGATAGAAGTATTACCTGCTGATGCAAAAATTGGTGAAGATCCGCTAGCGTACTTAGGGCTAGATGATATTGTCTTGGAACTTGGGTTAACACCAAATCGTGCTGATTGTTTAGCTGTTAGTTCTTTTGCATATGAAGTAGCAGCTGTCTTCAACAAGAGTGTAAAGATACCAGAAATTATCGGACAAAAAGAATTGGCTAGTGAAATTGAAGTAGAAATTGCTACTGATAAATGCACTTATTTCAGTGCGAAATTAATCAAAAATGTTACGACTAAGGAATCTCCTTTATGGATGAAGAGTATATTAACTGCTCAAGGAATTAAGTCTATCAATAACATTGTTGATATTGGGAACTTCGTAATGTTAGAAACTGGGCAACCTATTCATATGTATGATTATGATAAGTTAGTAGAGAAGAAATTTGTTATTAAAACTGGTTTTGAACAAACTGTAACGATGTTAGATGAGAAAGAATATGAAGTAGTTTCGACTGATGTTGTTGTATCAGTTGATGGGAAGGTTTCTTGTTTGGCTGGTGTATTTGGAGCTAATGATTGCAAGATTGATGAAAATACTAAAAATATTGTTGTTGAGGCAGCTACATTTGATGGAGTTGCGTTAAGAAATACCGCTAAGCGTTTAAATCTTTTGACAGATGCTTCACAAAGATATATTAAGAATGCTATTAATACTGGTGCGACTGAATATGTGCAAGCTCGTTGTGCTGATTTACTTGTTGAATTAGCAGATGCTAAAGAAGTATATGAAACAGTAGTTGCTAGTACGATTTCTCAAGAAGAGAAAATTGTGGATTTAAGCGTAAGCCATGTAAATAGATTGTTAGGAACTGATATTGGTCTAGAAGAAGTTAAAGATGTATTTAATCGTCTAGAAATGAGTTATAAAGTTGATGGTGAGATTGTAAGTGTAGTTGTTCCATCGAGAAGAAATGATATTTCAATAGAAGCTGATTTAATTGAAGAAGTTGCTAGAATCTATGGTTATGATAATTTGCCTACTACATTGCCAAAAATGTCTATGACAACTGGTAGATTAAGCACAATGCAAACTCGTAAACGTATGATTCAAAATATGTTAACAAATAAAGGGTTGAGTGAAACTAGAACTTATACACTAGTAGGTCCAAGTATAATTGATGATTTCAATGTGTACCATAAAAATGACGCAGTTGCGTTAATGTCTCCTTTGAGTGAGGAACGAAGTTTGGTAAGAAAATCAATTGTTCCTAGCTTATTGCAAACCATTTCTTATAATCAAAATCGTAATATAAATGATATTGCTTTATATGAAATTAGTAATACCTATTCTAATGAAGTAGAAAAAGCATTATTAGCAATTGCGGTAAGTGGTAAAATGGATTACAATCTATGGCAAAAATCAAGCAAAAAAGCAGATTACTATTTAGTAAAAGGTTATGTAGAAGACGTACTGACTCAATTAGGAATTGATGAAACTCGCTATACATTAAGAGCAGTAGAAAAAGACCATAAATATATGCATCCAGGGCGTAGTGCTTATGTATGTATGGGAAAAGATATCGTTGGTATTGTTGGGCAAATTCATCCGTTAATGGCTAAAAAATACGATGTTGCTGAGACATATATTGCGGAACTTGATTTAGAATACCTAGTTAATTTAAAGACTAAGAAAATGAAATACATTACTTTACCAACGCAGTTAGGTGTTACTAGAGATATAGCTATTGTTGTTGATAAAGATGTAGCTGCGTATGACTTAGTTAGAAATATTAAGCGTACAGGCAAAGCTTTAGTTAAAGGTGTTGATGTTTTTGATGTCTATGAAGGGGAACATGTGGAAAGTGGAAAGAAGTCTATTGCTTTCACAATCTCTTTACAAGATGACAGTAAAACACTGACAGACAATGAATTAAATGAAGTAACACAAGCTATTATTGCTAGTCTACAAAAGGATTATAGAGCGATACTAAGAGGTTAAAAGTCATTTCAAGAATGACTTTTTTCTTTTATTATTGTATAATATGTGATGGGGTGAAAATATGAATAAAAAGAATGTGTTTATTAATATCTTATTTATTCTCTTGTTGACTTGTGGAATGTTTTTCATTTCCACATATTTTGCATCGCCAGTGGAGTCATATATTGTAAATGACTCGCAAGAAACGTTAATTGATCAACAAATTACAGGAAGTAACGGTCAAGAGAGCCGTATTAATGTAATTTATTATAAGAATAGTAAGATTGGTTATCTTCATGATGAAACGAAACTAAATAAGTATTTAGATGAAGTATATAATGAAAAATACAAAGATTTATTTCCAAATTCTTCTGTTAAACTTGGAGAAAGCTTCTTGATGTATGAGGAAATGACAAATACAGTGTATGAGGATAAGGATGATGAGATATTAGCCTATCTTTATGAAAATGCTGATTATGCTTTTGAAGTAAATAAGGTTGTATTTTCAAATGGTAATGTTGCCTATGTAAAAGACATGAATATGTTTAATCAGGCTAAAGAAAAATATCTATTAAATTTTATCGATTCGACTAGTTATGGCTATTTAAAGCAAGGATTGTCAACGCCTACACTTAAGGCAGATGAATATGGAAGTCGTTATTTATCATTAGGTGTTCAAGAAACAGTTAGTGTTTCAAAAGGTTATGGTCCAATATCTAAGATATTAATAACTGAGACAGATTTGATTATGTATTTTAGTTATGGATACAATGAAGCAGCAGAATATCATACAGTAGCTGTTGGAGATTCTGTTGAGTCTATTGCTTATGCAGCGGGAATGTATCCACAAAATCTTATAACAATTAATCCGGAAATTGTTTCACAAGATCAAGTATTGGAAATTGGAAAACAAGTAAATGTTACATATTATAATTCACCAATTACTGTACAAACAAAAAAAGAGTATAAATCATTACAAACAATTGACCGTGGTGACACTCAATACATTCGTGATGATTCTTTACTAGAGGGTAAACAAGTTTGGGTAACATATGGTTCTGATGGAGTTAGGGAAGTAACAGTTGAAGAAACCTATGAAAATGGTGAAATTGTCTCTGGGGTTGAAACAAAGAGTACAATTCTTAAAGATCCAGTTAGACCGCAACTTCGAATTGGAACAAGAGTTGTTCCAAGCGTTGGTTCGGGTACATTCAGATGGCCAATTGCTAACCCAGTAATATCTTGTCGTGTTGGTTGCTATTCTGGGCATAAAGGACTAGATATGTATGATCGCTATGTTCGTGCGGCGCCAATTCTAGCAGCAGATAGAGGTAAAGTTACATTTGCTGGTTGGGATCCTTGGGGCGGTTGGGAAGTCCGTATTAATCATAATAATGGCTTTACAACTATCTATAAGCACATGGTTAGCAGGCCTATTGTCAATGTTGGTCAGGTCGTGGCTAAAGGTGAGCGTATTGGCACGATGGGTAATACTGGGGTTTCCAATGGTGTGCATTTACATCTCGAAATATGGTTAAATGGGGCATGGAAGAATCCATGTAGCTATCTAGGGTGTTAGTATGAAATATATTGTTTTAGCAAGTGGATCTGCAGGTAATGCCACATTCATCGATTTCGATGGATATGGCATTCTTGTTGATTGTGGAATATCTAAAAGACGTATTGCCAATCAGTTAAGTAGTCATGGATATAGTTTTAATGATATAAAGGCTGTGTTTTTAACTCACGATCATAGTGATCACAACCGTAATATTCATCTATTTGATCCATGTATTGTTTATGCAGGGAAGGATAGTTATAAATGTCAAGAAGGAAATGTTTTGATTGGGTATCAGCCATTTTTTATGCATGACCTTACAATCATTCCAGTTTCAACATCACATGATGCTCATAGTCCATTAGGTTTTGTATTTATTAAAGGAAATCAAAAGTTGGTTTATATCACTGATACTGGATATATTTCGGAAATGACTATGCAGTATATAAAAAACGCTGATTACTATATTTTTGAATCTAACCATGATATTGAAATGTTGATGAATACTTCTCGCCCATTATATTTAAAAAACAGGATTTTATCAGATAAAGGACATCTATCAAATGAAGATAGTGCAATGATCCTTAGTTTAGTTTTAGGTGAAGATACTAAAGAAATTGTGTTAGCACATATTAGTAGAGAAGCTAACACTAAAGAGTTAGCGTTGAGCGCATATGATAGAGTTTTTAGACAAAGACATGTGGATATGACTAAGTTATCTATTAAGGCAGCTGATCAGGAATTAGTTTTAGTTGGAGGCAGTTATGAGGATTAGATTAATTACGGTTGGCAAAATTAAAGAAAAATACTTAGTTGATGGCATTAATGAATATGTAAAAAGAATTGGTGGCTATTGCAAACTAGAGTTAGTGGAAGTTGCTGATGAGAAAATACCTGATAAAGCAGGAGAAGCAATTGAAATAGCGATTAAAGATAGAGAAGGAAACAGGATATTAGATAAAATCAATAAAGATGACTATGTAGTATTATTAGACTTACATGGAAAGATGTTAGATTCTGAGATGTTTGCAAATCACATTAGCGAAGTTATGCTGCATGGCAAGAGTACTATTACTTTTGCTATCGGAGGTTCACTTGGGCTATCAGATAAAGTAAGGGAAAGAGCAAATTTTTGCTTATGTTTTTCAAAGTTTACATTTCCTCACCAGTTAATGAAATTGATATTACTTGAACAAATTTATCGTGCTTTTAAAATCAACAGTAACGAAACTTATCACAAGTAAAATATTATAAATTGGACAAGGAAGTCTACTGAGTTCCTTGTTTATTATTTATGGTATGTTTAATTATGGTTGAATAAAATGAGTATTGTGCATAATATAAGTGGTGTTTTATGAATAATAGTATTTTTCCAAGATATTTTTATATTTAGGCGATTTAATCATTGCATTGAAATCTTAAATATGTAATAATTATTTTACTTATTGGATGAACAGGTGGTGAGAGAATGAGCGATAAAAACAACTTTAAAAAACAGTTTAGGGGATATAAAAAATCTCAAGTAACTCAAGTTATTTCTGGACTTGATAGCAAAATTCTCGAACTTATTACTGCTAATGAGGAGTTGAATTCTAAAAATGAAGATTTGACTAATCAATTGTCAGAAGTTACTGTTAAGCATGAAGCACTTCTTGAAGAGATAATTCTAAATCATCAAACTAAAGAAGAGATTGCTCGATTAGCAATTAAAGAAGCTGCTGAATTAATTGATAAGGCAAAAAGGAATGCTGATATGATTTTAAAAGAATCATTAGAGTATGTTCGTTCTCTTAATTCTGAGATTAATGGTTTTAAAGATCAAGCTAAAGAGTTTAGAGAAAGTGTTGAGCAAATGTCTCGTGATTTATTAGCGTCGATTGATGAATCAGAAGTATATAGTTTAATTCATGAAGAAGATAAATAAAAACTTAGTTAAGACACGTTTTATAATGAAATAGTTAAGAGAGCTTGTGGTTGGTGCAAACAAGACAAAATAGTTATAGAATATCACTTAATGGTTGGAGCAATCCCGTTAACTACGTTATAGTATCAAGTGCATATCACATGGTGATATGAAGTAGGGTGGTAACACGCAAGAGCGTCCTTATATTAGGATGCTTTTTTTATTTATAGGAGGAAAAAAGATGGAATACAAAGATACGTTATTAATGCCAAAAACAGATTTTGAAATGAGAGGAAATCTAGCAAAGAAAGAACCAGGTTATGTTGAGCGTTTTAAAGAGCTGAACTTATATGAATTAATGGTAGATCAAAATAAGGATAAAACACCTTTCATTTTGCATGATGGGCCTCCATATGCTAATGGAGACATGCATATTGGACATATGATGAACAATATCATAAAAGATGTTATAGTTCGTTATAAGAGTTTAAATGGGTACTATACGCCATTTATTCCAGGATGGGATACTCATGGTCTTCCAATTGAAAGTGCAATTCAAAAACTTGGTGTTAATCGCAAAGAAATGAGTACAGCAGATTTTAGAAAGAAATGTGAAGAATATGCTTATGAACAAGTAAGCAAGCAAATGGAACAATTAATTCGCGTTGGAACAATGGCAGATTATAAACATCCATATATCACATTACAAAAGGAATATGAAGCAGTCCAAATCGATGTATTTGCTAAGATGGCATTAGATGGTTTGATCTATAAAGGGTTAAAACCTGTATACTGGTCATATTCTAGTGAGTCTGCTTTGGCAGAAGCAGAAATTGAATATCATGATGTTAAATCACCAACAATATTTGTGGCATTTGATGTTGTTGATGGCAAAGGAGTATTAACAGATAATGAAAAATTTGTTATTTGGACAACAACTCCTTGGACTATACCTGCTAACTTAGCAATCTGTTTAAACCCAGATTTAGAATATGCAGTGGTTCAAACTGAAAAAGGTAAGTTCGTATTCTTACAAGCTTTAAAAGATATGCTTTGTGATAAATTTGGCTTTGAGACTAGAGACGTTGTTGAAACGTTCAAAGGTAGAAAGTTAGAAGGTATCACAACAAAACATCCATTATATGATCGTACTTCTGTAGTGATTTTAGGAGATCATGTCACTGAAGAAGCAGGTACAGGATGTGTTCATACAGCTCCAGGTCATGGGGTAGAAGACTTTGAAGTAGGGATGAAATATGGGCTAGAAGTATTATGCCCAGTTGATGAAAAGGGATGTATGACTAGTGAGGCCGGAGATTTCTTAGTAGGTCAACATGTTGATGATGCTAATAAAACGGTTGTAAAGATGTTAGATGACTGTGGTGCATTACTAAAAATGGAATGGATTACGCATAGTTATCCACATGATTGGCGTACTAGAAAGCCAATTATCTTTAGAGCTACGGCACAATGGTTTGCCTCAATTGATAAGATTAGAGAACAGTTATTATCAGAAATTGATGGCGTAAAATGGTTGAATCCTTGGGGACATGTTCGTCTTTATAATATGATTCGTGATCGTGGTGATTGGTGTATTTCTAGACAAAGAACATGGGGAGTGCCAATTCCTATTATCTATTGTGAAGATGGAACACCGATCATGGAAAAAGAAGTCTTCGACCATATTTCCAAATTATTTAGGGAAAATGGATCTAATATTTGGTTTGAAAAAGAAGATGTGAAAGACTTATTACCTAAGGGCTATACAAATCCATTAAGTCCAAATGGTAAGTTTAGAAAAGAAACTGATATTATGGATGTATGGTTTGATTCAGGATCAAGTCATACTGCAGTATTATGTGAAAGAGGAATTGGTTATCCAGCGGATCTATATTTCGAAGGTTCTGACCAATACCGTGGTTGGTTTAACTCATCATTAATAACTGGTGTTGCTGTACATCAAAAAGCCCCATACAAAACTGTGCTATCACATGGTATGGTTTTAGATGGTAAAGGTAATAAGATGTCTAAATCATTAGGTAATGGGGTTGACCCAGTTAAATTAGTTAATCAAAATGGGGCTGATATTCTACGTTTATGGGCAGCAAGTGTCGCTTATCAAAACGATGTTAGAATTTCAGATGAAATTATTAAACAAGTATCTGAGACATATCGTAAGATTAGAAATACTCTACGCTTTTTACTAGGTAATTTGGATGATTTCACTACTAATGATGTTGTTGAAGTGAATAATTTAGAAGATGTAGATAAGTATATGATATTACGATTAAATGATATTATCACAGAAACATATAAAGCATTTGATAAATACGAGTTTAGTGAAGTTGTACAAAATATTACAAATTACATGGTTAATGACTTAAGTTCATTCTATTTAGATTTTACTAAAGATATTCTATATATTGAAAAAGCTGATTCAAAACGTAGAAGACAAGTTCAAACAGTTATTTATCATCATGTAAAAGCATTAAATAAACTGCTATCACCAATTCTTGCCTTCACTTCTGAAGAAGTACATGACTTCTTTAAGTGTGATGAAAAGAAAGTATCTATTATATTAGAAGATAAGCCTTCAACATTTGATGTTGAAAATGCAAAAGAAATCACAGCTTTGTACAATAAGTTCTTAAAAGTTAGAGATGATGTTAATAAAGCATTAGAAGTGGCAAGAGCTGATAAATTGATAGGAAAGTCTTTAGAAGCCAATTTAAAAATAGCTTTAAAAGCTGAATATAAGGAAGTTGCTACTGTTTCTCCTTTGAAACAATTATTTATCGTTTCATCTGCTGAAGTAGTAGAAGATTTAACTTTAACAGAGTATGATTATTCATATATTGAAGTAGTTAAGTCAAATGGGCATGTTTGTCAACGTTGTTGGAATGTATATGATGACAAAGATATGGCAGATGATGAAATCTGTACAAGATGCCATAATGTATTAAGCAAATAATCGAATTAGACAATAGCTTTTAAGGATATCCTTATCTACTATTGTCTTTTAAATTCTATGGAGTATTCAAACATAAACTCGACAAATAATCAAATTATATGGCAACTTTCTTTCAATATGATACAATAAACACTGGGAGAGGTATTTATATGAAAAAACTAAATATTATAATAATCTTATGTAGTTTATTTATAGTAAATGGTTGTGGTGGTAGTGGTGAAAGTAAAACTGATGAAAGAGTTCCAGAGGCTTGGGAAGTAAATTATGTGAGTGAGTTTGATAAAAGCGAATATTCTACTAACTATGAAGAAAAGCTTGGTATGCTACACATGGTTGAAGGAAAGATTACGAATATTGATAAAACTGAGACCTACATTATTTATAAGATTGAAGATAAAGAAAAGAATATATGGAATTTTTATGCAACAATGGGGAGACTTAATAGAGAGTTTAGTGTGGGCGATGATGCTATTTTCTTTGGAATGATTGATAAAAGAACAGAAAAACAAGAGGCAAATGATGAAATGTATTGCGGTATTCTGAGAATAATATTTGATAAGCGAGTATATAATTCCGAGATTGATAACGACCCGATTGCTATCGAGTATGAACGTATGACCTATGGAGACAGACATTATATGCTGACAGGAGATACACTTGTCGCGATTACTTCTCTAGATGGTTTTGATGATTTGAAAAATTTAGTCAATAGTATTACTTCACAATTGTATCTAGAAAAGAGTCAATATCATGCGGAAGCAAAGTTTAGATTTAAGAGTATGGAGATTAAAAACTATAAAGCATATATAGATTTTTATGATACAGAAGATAAGATTAGATTAACGATGTGGGTTTACCTACAAGACAATACAGTCGACTATCTATCTATTCGTCACTTTGGTACAAAGTCTGCCAGCGGATATGAGGCAGTAAAATTGAATTTACCTTTCATTGAAGAGATTCCACTTTCTGCTACAGAAAGACTAGATGTACTGTCAAAAATGGTGCCAATGTCTGGTACAGGTGCATATACTTACAATTATGAACATGTTGCATTGGTAACAAGTCCAGTAGGTATAACATATATGCGTACATCAAATTAGAAGATAATTGAGTGAAAAATGGCAATACTTACAGAAGAATTATCTAAGCTATATTGCCTTTTTCCTTGCAAAATTCGTTTATATTTATGCATTATAAAAATGGTTCTACTTTACCCCTACGGATATTGTAGAACCTTTAACTAAAGCTCTCGCTTTAGTTTTTTTATGCTTTTGGCAGTTTTTAAGTATAATTTACTCACTTTTTTAGTCAAAAATGCTAAAAACATCGATTAAACTGCTTTTTACTATGAAATTGGAATGAAATTTGCTTTTGAAAATACAACACTTTATAATTTATTTATATATTAAAAAATGATAGGCGGAGGGGGAAAAGTGAAAAAAATAATTATCATTCTTGGATTTTGCTTTGGTATTTCGAATTTTATTAATGGATTTGCTAAATTCGATGAATACTGCTCAATGCAGTTAGTTGCTTTTATGAAAACTGAGGCAAAGATTGTTGGAACAATCGATATTGCTAATGATGGTACGACTTTGGATAGAAGTAGTTTGATGTCACGAATGGGTGAATTATGTGAGTTGCATAGACTAAATTGCTATCGCGCATTTCTATCGAAAAGCACAACTGAAGTGTATTTTAGTACAAATGATAATGCATATCTTGATGGGCTAGTACTCATTGACGGTAAGTTAAAGACATCAAGTGATATTTACAAAATTGACAATGGAGAATTATCACTGTATAACCCAATTAAAGATGACACTTTAGCGATATATTCGTTTAAAGAGTATGGAACATCTAAGTATGGAATTTATGGTATGTATATTGTAACTAGCAATTCTGATAGTGCTTATAATGAACTTCAGGAGTTGGGAGCATTATTAAGGACAGAATTTAATACATCCGGAATAACTACGGGTGGTTATAATACTGGACATAGTGAAGAAGAAAGAAACTCATTCAATATTGAGAAACATTCGCTTTCCATTTTGTTTGGCTTACTGATTGTAATGTGTACTACTGTTTATATTCGTTCAATAAGTAAAAAATTGCAACTGCAGAAATTAGAAGGAAGATCCATCGCTTATATATTTATTGGTGAAGTTCTAATGGTTTCTGTTAAAGCAGCGTTAGCTGCAATAATGGCGCAAATGATTGCGTGGTTTATATTTGTTGAAGCATCTTTCTCGAATTGTTATAAGTTATTAGAATTCTTGGTAAAACCAACGGCACTATTTTTTATATGTATAGTTAGTTTGAGTTTTATCCCACTTTTATCTGTTTACGCTGTTTCTACTAACCTAATTGTAAAAGGTAAGAATAATATGAAATTTCTAAATTATATAAATCTTTCATTAAAGACTATAATTATAATATTAGTTAGTGGAACAGTTTACTCTGGTTTTCAGCAATTATTTGCGACATATCCATGGCTGGCAAATAATAAAAATTATAGAGAAGCTACAGAAAATATATTTTTGTTGAGTGGAAGAGTTGATGAGATAGAGGATGTAGATATCAGAAACAACCAAGATCAACTTATTTTTGACCATATAGTTGAAAATAACCATGCGTATTATAAATCTATTGGATTTTATGAAGATGATATCTTTTCTGCTCCATATATTGATTTTGCCTTTTTAGTGAATAATCAGATAAAAATACATGGTGATATTGAGTCATTGTCGAATGATTCAAGTGCAATACTAATATTTGTGCCTGACTCACTTATGGATATTGGGGAAACGATTATACTTGAAAAATTCGACTATTTAAAATATATAGAACATCAAATAATTTATTATGAAGATCAAAATATTTTGAATGTTGACGCTGGCACTAGTAATGAGACTTATAATAAACCAGCAATCTTATTTTTGGATAAAGATAAGCAAAAGAGTATTAATGGAGTATATTTTCATTTTGATGGAAGTGCTAATGAAGCGTCATTGTACCTTTCACAACTAAGCATGGATTTCGGTTTTACAAGTAAATTTAATATCATGCCGGTTTATTCTTATTATAAGGTATTGTTTGATAGTAACATTAAAGAAGCGATGAAATGTTTACCAACATTTA
Organism: Coprobacillaceae bacterium; assembly: GCA_031555175.1. GTDB lineage: Bacteria > Bacillota_I > Bacilli_A > Erysipelotrichales > Coprobacillaceae > JAVBUP01. The sequence goes on along the minus strand of JAVBUP010000006.1, from coordinate 46,266 downwards.
CTTTAGCTATGCTGGTTTTGATTCTCAATTCAATACAAACAACTATATTTGAGTTTATTAAAAATGCGAGAAAGTATCGCATAGACATTTTTGATGGAAAATCACGTACACAAATATGTTTTGAATCTATCATTAATCATTTTCTACTATTAATTATTTGTGAACTGTTAATAGTGGCAGTTATGAGTGTGGATATAATAGTTATTTCAACGATATCACTTTTGTGTTTGTTAATAGATATAGGCGTAATTAGTATAGTATATACCCTAAAAATGAGAGGAGTATGGGATATATGAGAATAGAATTAAAAAATATTAGTAAGAAATTCAAAAATTTAGAGATTATTCATGACTTTAGTGTAATTATCGAGAGTGGCAAAAAAATTTGTATTTTTGGAGAATCTGGTTCAGGAAAGACTACATTGATCAATATAATTGGCCTAATTGAAAACCTACATCTGGGAAAATATTTATTGATGGAGAGGAGATTGTATCTAATAGGCAGAAACGTAAATTATTATCAAAGAAAATTGGCTTTATTTTCCAGAATTTTGGATTAATTGAGAACGAGACAATCTATTATAATTTATCTTTGGTTTCAGCATTATCTCATTTAAAAAAGAAAGATAAAAGATTGTTAATTTTGAATGCATTAAAAGAGGTTGGGATTGCAGATTGTATAGATAAGTATGTCTATGAATGTTCAGGAGGAGAGCAGCAAAGGGCAGCATTAGCTAAAATAATTATCAAAAACTGTGATTTAATTTTAGCGGATGAGCCTACTGCTTCGCTTGATTCTATTAATAAAGAAGCTGTGTTGTCGATTTTAGATAGTTTTTGCAAACAAGGGAAGACGGTTATTGTAGTTAGTCATGACGAAAATGTCAAGATGTGGAGTGATTGTAATATCATTGTTGAAAGGAGGAACAAATAATGCGAAAAAAATTAAAAACGATCATTGCTTTAGTTGCTGTGCTTGTAAATGTAGGTTTTGTTAGTGCAATTAATTATACGAATTCAAGTGCTTATCATCAAATTACATGTAAAGACTATACGAGTACTGATATATACACTGGATATAGTGTTGTACAAGCTAAAACTGCTGTTGAAGAAGGGCTTTACTATACTCAATCTTTTTATATGCAATAAAATAGGAGTAGTATATTTTAAAACACAGTGTCTCTCGTTATCACAGTCGTTTTATTATGAATGCGTGTGTCAACGTTGCTGGAATGTATATGAAGACAAAGATATGGCGGATGGTTAAATCTGTATAAGATGTTATGAAGTATTATATAAATAATAAAATCGGCCATTAGGTCGATTGTGTTTTAAAGAAAAAGTTTTTTGTCCTAGTTATATGAAAATTGTTAATACTTTAGTTGACATTAGGCAAAAGTGTGATATACTATTATTAGTAATCATTACTAATAAGGAGATGATCTAGTGCAACAAAGAAATACTAAACAGAAATTAGCTATTTTGGAAACGCTGCGAGGGGTTAAGTCACATCCGACGGCACAGGAACTATATGATTTAATGAAGGATGAATATCCAAAACTAAGTCTAGGAACTGTATATCGTAACCTTAACCAATTGGCTGATCTAGGCCAGATACTTAGACTTGATTTCAATGATGATTCAGTGCACTTTGATGGAGATACTAGCATGCATTTACATTTTTATTGTAAAGAATGTCATCAAATATATGATGTGTCAGTTGATCAAGATGTGGTAAATGTTGCTAGAGTTCTAAGAGGTGCGATTGAAAAATATGGTCATCAAATTGATATGAGCAATGCGATGTATCAAGGAGTTTGCAGTAGTTGTATAAGAAAAAACATTAACTAAAGGAGAAAATTATGAAAAGTTTAAAAGGTAGTCAAACAGCAATTAACTTAATGAAATCATTTGCAGGGGAATCTCAAGCTAGAAATAGATATACAATGTTCTCAAGCATTGCAAAAAAAGAAGGATATGTACAAATTTCTAAGATTTTCTTAGAAACAGCTGAACAAGAATGTGAACATGCTAAACGTTTTTATAAGTTACTAAAAGAAGATGTTAATTTTGAAGAATTAGAAATTACAGCTACTTTCCCAGTAGCATTTGGGACAACAGCTGAAAACTTAAAAGCTGCTGCGGCTGGTGAAAATGAAGAGTGGTCTGATGCTTATCCAGAGTTTTCTAAAGTAGCGAAAGAAGAAGGATTTGATGAAATCGCTAGAATTTTTATGGCTATCGCGATGGTGGAAAAATTCCATGAAGAAAGATATACAAAATTATTAAATAACATTGAAAATGATCAAGTATTCAAGAGAGACGAAATTGTTAAATGGCAATGTGGTAACTGTGGTTATGTAGCTACAGGTAAATCTGCTCCTGAAAAATGTCCAGCATGTGCTCATGCGCAAGCATACTTTGAATTATTAGCTACTAATTATTAATATATATAACGGTCGATTGACCGTTTTTTCATAAAAAAATTGACTAACCGCACAGACTTTGTTAATATATCATCATAAGCAAAGAATAGGAAGAGTAATATATACTTGATATTAAGAGAGTTCTTGGTAGGTGGAAAAGAATTACAAGATATATGAAGGTAGCCTAGGAGCTTATTTATCGAAATAGTAGTAGATAAATACGTTAACTGCGTTAAAGTTTTAAGAGCCTATATAATTATAGGAATTAAGGTGGTACCGCGAACATTCGTCCTTAGATGAGTGTTCTTTTTTTATTCTAGGAGGAAAAACAATGAATATTTGGACTATTTTGGGTTTAATAATTTTATCATACATGGCATTTAATGTCGTCTTATCTTTTAGATTGCGTAATAAGAATTTAGCGATTATCGCTGAAAAGAAAGTGTTTTATAAAGATATTGATAATGAAAAATTTGATAATATTCCTAATGAACAGCTAATCAAAGCTATTTATTATCAAGTTTGGAATATTGAAGATGAAGATTTTGAACACGTTATGGAAAACTTAACTGTTGGTCAAAGAAATATCTTTACTATCTATCAGGTTGAATCTGTAGCTAATGATAGAAGACTTGGATTTGAATACATTTATCAAACTAATTATACAAATTATATTAAGGAAGCATTTAAAGCTATAGAAGCTAATGCTATTGTTGAATTATTTGAAAAAATTGATCAAATTCAAATTGAGTTATCAAAGCAAAGATTTGATGATGAAGAAGAGATTGAAATTCCGACATACTATGAGTTAAAAGAAAAATACAAGGAGATAGCATTTGAGATCAAATTGAATGAATTATGTATAAAATATATTCGTGATAATAAAAAAGATTTCATTAATGCTTAGTAAATATTGATGAGAAAAGAATTGGCAAGTAAGTATAACCATTTAGAGGTTGAAAAAGGGAAATATCAAACTTGGATTGATAAGAAGTATTTTGAGGCTGGAGACAAGAGTAAAACTCCGTTCACAATTGTAATACCACCTCCAAATGTAACTGGAAAACTTCACCTAGGCCATGCTTGGGATACAACTATTCAGGATATGATGATCCGCTACAAGCGTCTACAAGGCTTTGATGCACTGTGGTTGCCTGGGATGGATCACGCAGGGATAGCTACTCAGGCAAAAGTAGAAGAACGTTTGAGAAAAGATGGAATTAGTAGATATGATTTAGGAAGAGAAAAATTCTTAGAAATTGCTTATGAATGGAAGGATGAGTATGCAACATTTATCCGTGCACAATGGGAGAAATTAGGTCTTTCTTTAGATTATTCAAAAGAAAGATTCACTCTTGATGAGGGATTGTCAAAAGCGGTTAGAACTGTATTTGTTTGTCTTTATGAAAAGGGGATTATCTACCAAGGCGAAAGAATTATTAACTGGGATCCTGCTCAAAGAACAGCACTCTCTAATATTGAAGTTATCCACAAAGAGATTGAAGGAGCGATGTATTATTTCAGATATGAAATAGTAGATAGTGAGGATACAATCGTTATCGCCACAACTCGTCCTGAGACAATGTTTGGAGACGTAGCTATTTTTGTTCATCCTAAGGATGAAAGATATACTAAATATATTGGAAAATATGTTATTAATCCAGCAAATGGAGAAAAACTGCCAATTATGGCGGATGATTATATTGATATGAGTTTTGGGACTGCTGTTATGAAATGTACCCCAGCTCATGACGCAAATGACCATGCTTTAAGTAGAAAATATAAATTGGCTCAACCGATATGCATGAATCAAGATGGAACAATAAATGAATTAGGTCATAAGTATCAAGGGCAAGATCGTTTTGAGTGCCGTGCCAATTTAGTTAAGGAATTTGAAGACAGAGGAATTGTTGTAAAAATTGAAAAACATTTACATCAAGTTGGTCATTCCGAAAGAAGCAATGCTATTGTAGAACCATATTTATCAAAACAATGGTTTGTGCGTATGGAGCCCTTAGCTAATCAATCACTTGCCAATCAACAAACAGATGACAAAGTAAACTTTGTTCCAGAACGTTTTGAAAAGACTTTTACAACTTGGATGGAAAACATCGAAGACTGGTGTATTTCTAGACAATTATGGTGGGGACATAGTATCCCAGCTTGGTATCATAAAGAAACTGGAGAAATCTATGTTGGCATGGAAGCGCCACAAGATATTGAAAACTGGAAACAGGATGAAGACGTACTTGATACGTGGTTTTCGAGTGCTTTATGGCCATTTTCAACATTAAATTGGCCAGATACTGAAGATGAGTTATATCAACGCTATTTCCCAACAAGTTTCTTAGCGACTGCTTATGATATTATTTTCTTCTGGGTATCAAGAATGATATTCCAATCATTAGAATTTACTGGTAAAAAACCATTCAATGATGTTTTAATTCATGGATTAATCCGTGATGAACAAGGTAGAAAAATGAGTAAATCATTAGGGAATGGCATTGATCCTATGGATGAGATTGACAAGTATGGCGTTGATTCACTTCGCTTCTTCTTGACTACAAATTCTGCACCTGGACAAGATTTGAGATACACGCCTGAAAAAGTAGAAGCCGCATGGAATTTTATTAATAAGATTTGGAATGCAAGTCGTTTCGTATTAATGAATATTGATGAGAATATGGAATATTCAGATATAAAACTAGAAAATTTATCGGTAATTGATGAGTGGATTTTGAAGCGTTTAAATGATACGATTGCTTCGGTGAATGAAAACATGGATAAATATGAATTCTCTATGGCTGGAAATGAGCTATATAAATTTGTATGGGATGATTTCTGTTCATGGTACATTGAATTAGCGAAAGTTAATTTAAATGGCACTGATGAAATAGCGAAAAAAGCAACACAGGATACATTAGTATATATATTAATGGCGATTGTTAAAATGTTGCATCCGTTTATGCCATTCGTAACAGAAGAAATTTATCAAACACTTCCTCATATTGAAGAGTCAGTATGTATCACAACTTGGCCAGAAAATATGCCAAAATTTGATTTTGAAAACAGTGATGCTGTTGCATATCTAATTGAGTTAATTCAAGCGGTTCGAGAAATTAGGGCTACTTATGCAATTAAAAATGCCATTGAGCTAGCTGTTACAATTAAAACAAATACAGATATTGTTAATTATACTGCGATTATTGCGCCATTCTTTAAGAAATTATGTAATATTAGTTCAATAAATTGTGATAGTGATGGATTATCTGGAGAGATAGCATCAGTAATCATTACTGGTGGTAATGCCGTACAAATAAGTTTAGAAGGGCATATTAACATGGATGAAGAAATCGCTAAGTTAGAAAAAGAAATTTCTAGATTAGAGGGTGAAATCAAACGTGGTGAAGGCATGCTGGCTAATCCTAACTTTGTAAACAAAGCACCTGCTGCAAAACTTGATGAAGAAAAAAGTAAGTTAAGTGATTATAAAATGAAATACGAAACAACTAAACAACGTTTAGCAGAAATTAAAAAGTAAAAAATAAAACAGTTTCATATTTGGAACTGTTTTATTTTGAATTATAAATTTTATTAATTTCTGCCAAGACTTCAAGTTCACTTTCGATTTCTGATTTATAAGGAAATTTTTTGCAAGACTTATGGAAAATGTTTAAATGATTATTAGCACTTTCACTATCATTTTTATAGAGAAGATAGTATGCGTAAAGCAAGCGTTGTCTAGAGGGATAATTCTTTGTGACTTTAATATATTGACGCAATTTCTTATTATATAGTTTGTCAATAATATCTTTTTGGCAATCAGTTATTAGTTCAATAAATAATTGTTCGCACTTAATTTCATTTTCTAATAGCAAAGGCAAGGTTTCGATTTTGAGAATATCTTCAATTTCATGTTTAGCTTGCTGATAATTGCCTATATCAAATAATTTGTTTAGTTTGTTGACTTTGATAGCAGATATTAGTGGATTGCTAATATCGGCATTATCAGGTATGTCGAATAATTCATCTGGGATATCTTTGATCCTGATTTCTTGAAGAATCTTATTATGAATTTCAAGTTGTTGATATAAAGCTCTACGAGCATTTAGATCCTTTTTCATATAATAAAGATTATTGCCATCTGTAGTTGCCCCAGAAGATGGAATAGGAATACCGTTACTAGCGGCAAAAACTAAGGCAAGTAAAGTTGAAATAAATAAGAATTCAGATAGTACTGGCATATATGGTATTAATATGAATAATGCAATTGTTATGATTGCACTTACTACATTCATGATAACTCCACCTAGATTATATAATACATATGGGAAATTATCATTCCACTCAGGTGGTGCTAAAAGGCATTGTCCTAGTGTACCTGCTACATTGTAACGTTTTAATTCAATATGATCGTTCTCTTTTACGATTAAATAATTTAATATTCTAAATGATACAAATTTATATCCAGTTAAGATTCCAAAGATTAAATGCCCACCTTCGTGAATTAAAATTTGAAATAGATAAGCAAAGAATAATGATAATAACACTCCACAGAAATAAACTATGTTGAGTAGTAAATTAGAGAATGGTGGTATATTAAACGGCTTAAAAGCTAAAAACAGACCAATACAAAAGCCAATTATTCCACCAATTAATAGTTGCGATGCATATAATGAAAATTGTTGTTTTTTCTTTGTATTACTATTAGACATAAGTATCACCTCACCATAAATAATACACTAATTTATTTAATCTATCAAATCGCTGTTTTAGTACTTTTGAAGTTTGACAAAATTAGACAATAATTGCATAATATAAGAGAGTTTAAATGGGGTATGTTTATGAGAAAAGTGATAGTATTATTTTTAGTTTTATCAACTGTTTTGACGCAAACAATAAATCTAAGAGCCGAAGTAAGCAATAATAATAATCTGATGGCGGCACAAGGATGTAGCAGTTACTATACAGCAATAGCTAGAGCGGATGGATCTTTTGATAATTATGTTTGCTATAGTGATTTTAATGCTGCAAAAAACAGTGTAAATACAATGACATCAGATGCCTCACAAACCCTAGTTGTAATTAGAGCATCAGATGATTTTGTGCTATATGCTAGACATGGAATTGTTGAGATCGATAATACGCAAAATGCGATTAATTATTACTTATATCATAGCGTTTCGGATACTAAAATGAGTTCATATTTTAACCCAGGATCTCAATACGATGCTCCATTAATTGATACTGTACTATATAATGGCAATTTCCAATATAAAATTATGGTAGCCGGTGATATTGGTTATTTAAAACAGACTCAAGATAGAAACCAAGTTTTACGCATTACACCATATAGTCAAATTAAAAAAGTTGCTAAAGGTGCATATACTGATCTATATATTACTCGATATCAAGCTACTGATAAGTTTAATTACTATAATTTAATAGGAAAAGGGACTTACTCATATGCCGATAATGGATATAATGGCTGGCCAGCAAATATATCTGCTAATTCTGGAGTATATTTTTCTTACGATAATGTTTACTATTATAGTAGTTTTATTACTATGCTTAATGATTATCGAAATGGAGTGAGATCAAATTCTGTTAATCCTAATAAGCCATTTTATGATTATTATCGTTATTTACCAGGTCGTTCAATTTCATTGATTAATGCTGATACATTGAATGCCTATGTAGCCAATAATTTGTCTGCTGCTAATTATGCCACTTCAGTAATGGCTAATAGTGGCTCTGCATTTACAAACAATCAGCTGACACATGCTATTAATTCTAGCTTAACTTTTTCAATTGGAGTATTAGAGTCTGGATTTGGCACATCTAGTATTTCTAAAAGTAAGAAAAATTTGTTTGGTATTAATGCCTATGATATTGATCCTTCTGGCAATGCTACAGCATATGCTAGTGTTAGTGATTGCATTAATTCCTTTATGAAATTGTATTTGAATGTTTATTATATGAATTATACTTCTACAAATACCGGTCGTTATGTTGGAGGGTATTTAGGAAATAAAGCTAATGGAATGTCTGTTCAATGGGCAAGTGACCCAGCTTGGGCTTTTAAAATAGCCAAGAACTATCGTCGCTTAGATGAATTAACTGGTAGTATTGATTTAGATTTATATCAGTTGGGTGTATTTAATGGTGAGAAAAAGAATGTTTATGCAGATGCGACTTCTGGAACAATCCTTTATACATCTCCAACATCTTCATCATGGAAGAATTATTCTTCTACTGGGGTATCGTTTATTGTTGTTGCAAAAGTAGGAAGCCGCTATAAAGTAGTGGTTGATAGAGAGTCTCTAAATCGAGACTACAAATATGGATATGTCAATATTTCCGATATAACATTAATTAATACTGGTAAATATGGATTTGTTGATCCACGAACTGTGGATCCAGATACTGGAGTTGGAGTTGTGGATGAACCATATTCTAGACTTATGTCGTTATCGTATTCTATTTCTGGTAAGAATATCGTAATTAATGCGATCATAAGTAATGACAACAGTAGTTATTATACTTATAAATTATTAGTTGGTTCAAATTCAATTACATTGACTGATCAAGACTCTGATCCTTCTACTACAACTATTAGTTATACTTTGCCAATCTCTACTTTTGATAATTATGCGAATGGTTCATATGCTATTACATTACAAGGAGTAAAAAATGCGACTGGTGATGTTGTATTAACCTCACCAATCAAAAGTGTGAATTCAGCTGGATATAAAGGTGTATTCACTAATCACTCTATTCAGATAGCGCAAACTACAACTCTTACTGCTTTGGTGGAAGATATACCGTCATTGCTAACAAATGAACTTTCATTATATGTTTCAGGTACATCAATGATTTTCTCAGGAGCGCTATATTTTGATGGATATGGTGATTCAACACTATCAGATAGTGCTAAATATTTATATGTTAAAAATAGTAGTGGTAAAGTAGTAGCAACTCAAAAAATGACTAATGCTCGTTTGGATGATGGTAGCAATGATGGGTTTAAATATACATTGACTCCTTCTGCATTAGGATTAGGTAATGGCGAATATCGTTTATCAATTGGCTTAGCTAAATCAAATGATGCTATTAACATGACAAAAGACGTGGATTTCCCACAAGTTTCAAAAGAGATTTCATTCATTATTGGAGCTAAGAAATATCGTTTATTTAATAAGGATGGCTATGCAACATTAAGAATTAATGATGTAGTAAATGAAATCAAAACTGATTCAATAAAATTTTCATTTGACAATGGGCTATTAAAAGTTAAAGGTAATGCATGGATTAGCGATACTGATATATCAAAGTCAACTTCAGTAAGAAAGTATTTAATTCTTAAGAAAGATGGGGTTGAGCAAACTCGTTATGTATTAGACAACACATATAGTCCAGCAGAATCAGAATTCAACATAGACTATCGAGGCTTTGAAAAAACAATCGCTTTAACTGGTTTAGAGAAAGGAGTTTACTCGGTAGAACTAAGTATTGTTAAGGGGTATGATAATCGTCAAGCTCCTATTTCCTATTCGATTACTGGAGCGAAAACAGGAATATATGAGAATTCAATAATCACATTAGAGAGTGGTAAATTAACTGTAACAAAAACTAGTGATCCAGTTTTTGCACTTACAAATTTCACTTTTAATGAGGAAAAAGTATTGCATGTAGAGGGAACATATAGCATTAATGAAATACAGCAATCAACTGTTAATACTTTGAAAAAGCAATTTGTTTTAAAAGAAAATGGTGTAGATGTTAAAGTATTTGATTTATCATCAGCAAAAGTTGTTGTAAATGGTGTAGAAGTATTTGATGGGTTTAGCGCAGACATTGACTTTTTAGGATTACCTAATGGTGATTATGAAACATACTTTAGATTAGTGAGTCCTACTGGCTTTATATATAAAGATACTCTTTTGACAAAAAATCATTTTGATATAAAGCAAACGACCTTTAAACGTTTTATTACAAAAATCAAAATATATAACGATAGCAATAATATTAAAATCAATATTGATACTATAAATGCTTCATTACGCCAACTTCCAACTGAAGTAGAAATTAATGGTGGTAAACTAACAATTATTGGTGCTTCTTGGACAGATGGGTTCCCACAAACAAAGCTAACAGATACTAAAAAACAGCTATCACTTAGGGATAAATCCGGAAAAGTAGTGAAGACTCTTGACTTATTAAGTAATGATTCGATGGCAGTCGTAGAATATGAAGAGGATTATAAGTATCGTGGCTATAGTATAGAAATTGATTTAGATAGTTTGCCAGGAGGCGATTATCAATTACTACTTGTAAACAATAATCAAGGATTTATTAACCAATCAGGAGTGTTAGGAAGTTCTTTCTATTATACGAAAGTTGATCATGGTAGGCGTTATACTTTCTACCAAATTGATGGCTATATGTGGTTGAGAGTTGGTTTGGAAATGCCATTGTTATCTACTACTAATAAGGCAATGGTTAAATGGGATACTATTGCGATTAATGCCTACAATTCATTTGATGACTCAAATGATTATGTGCATTATATGGTTATAACTGATCAAAGTGGCAATGTAGTTAGTAAAGAACTAGTTGAAGAAAGAGTTTATAATTATCAAGATCAGAAATTATATCATTCAATAAATACTAGTATAAAACTAGATACATTATCAGTTGGAATTTATAAAGCTACATTGCAAAGATATAGTTTAGATGGTAAATATATAGGAGATGTATCTCTTCCTAAAACTACCTATTCTAATAATCATTCAACACTCATTAGTGAGAATAATGGCAGTCTTGAAATAATAAAGTTCATTGAATAAGAAAATATGGAGTTATACCTCCATATTTTTTATATTCCCATTACATCAAGTAATTCATCAATATTTGTTATTTTCCATTCATCTTTAATTTTTTCAAGTTTAAAATCAAAATTAACTTTACTATTTAAGTATTCTTTATAATGGTTATTACTTAAATACTCTTTAACATTGCTGGATAATTCTTTCTGCTTAATACCTAAAGTTATGAAATTTGCATCCTCTATATTAAAATCTATTTCATTTTCTAAATCGTTGATTAGTTTGTCTACGTTAATTGGATTTAGTGATGTATGAACAATTGCTTCATCACCATCAATTTCCATATCTTTGACATCGATGTTAATTAAGGAAGATAGGGCATCTCTTAAGTCATTACGGGCTGATTCCAGTAAAAATGTGTCATATATGGCAATCTCTCCAACTTGACTAGAATCATTGATACTATCATTAACTTTCTTAAGATCTAAGTCTTTTAATCCATCAATGAATGAGTTAATGCTTTCTTGAATTTGTTGTTCATTCTTTGTAGAAACTACTTTTGGCGAACAAGCTACCAAAAAAACAACAAATATTAATACTAATAATTTTTTCATGTTTGTACCTCCTTAACAATAGTTTGTTATGTATTTGCTTGATTATTCATTAAATAATAATAAAAGCATAAAATATAGGGGTGAGATTATGATTAAGTTTACAAGATTATTGCAGTTAGCTACAAGTTTTTTACTATTGCTAGAATTATATGTTCCTGATATTTGGATTGATTTTCACTTAATAGCAGCTATCATATCAGTTGTAATCGTGTTGAATAGTCGTCGTTGTTATTGTATTATTGTAAAATATAATTATGCTTTAATTGGTTTATATTTATTGAAATATGTCCTCTTTCAAGCAACTTTCTTTTTAGGTTTAATCTGGTGCCTTTATTTTGTAGCAAGTGTTTATTTGGCACTCGTGATTTTCTTTATCTCTTTTAAGATTGTGTGGTAAATGATATAATTAAGACTAGGAGGTGGTAAAATGTTTGGTCATTTGCATGTATATAGTTGTTATAGCTTTCAAAACAGTACAATTTTGATTAATGATTTAATTAAAGATGCTAAGTCTAAAAATATTACCGCCCTTGCGATAACAGATAAAAATAATATGCATGGTACAATGGAATTTTACTATGCATGTAAAAAGAATAATATTAAACCTATCATTGGTCTAGAAGCTAGCGTTGTGGTAGAAAATGAAATTTATCCTTTCATTCTATTGGCTAAAAATAACTCTGGATATAAGAAATTAGTTAAGATAGCGACTATTATCGGATTAAGTGATAAAAATTGTGTTGCATTAGATGATATTGTTGATGACGGGATTTATGTAATTACACCAGGTATGGATGGAATAATAGAACGTTTAATTCAAAAGGAAATGTTGCAGTTAGCTTCTCACTATTTAGAAACATTTGTGAGTTTATTTGGTGCTAACTTTTATATTATGGTGCAGAATATTGGGTTAGAATTGCAACGCCATGTAAATCATCGCTTATATGATTTGGCAAAGCAATATAATGTAAAAATGGTGTGGGGCAATAAAGTAAGTTATTTGCATCCTGAAGATTCTTATGCTCTAGAAATGTTGAAAGCAAGTGAAACTGGTTTTGTATTAAATCCATCTTTTTCGCCAATGTCACAAGAGTGCTATTTAAAAGATGAAAGTCAGATTAATGATTTATTCGCGCAAGAAATCTTGGGAAATTCAATAAATATATTAAATGAATGCAATGTTGAGATTGATACATCATCACGTTTTATGCCACTTTATCCAGCTGGTGATAATGTTGATCCAGCATTATATTTAAGAGAATTATGCAAAGTTGGATTAAGAAAGAGGTTCTCTAGAAAACAAGTTCCAGATGAATATATAAAGAGATTAGATTATGAATTAGATATAATTTGTTCTATGGATTTCGCATCATACTTTTTAATTGTTTGGGACTTTGTTCGCTATGCAAAACAAAACAAAATATCAATTGGTCCAGGAAGAGGTAGTGCTGCTGGTAGTTTAGTATCCTATGTATTAGGAATTACTGGAGTTGATCCAATCCACTATAATTTATTCTTCGAGCGCTTCCTAAACCCAGAAAGAGCATCAATGCCTGATATAGATATTGATATCCAAGATAATCGCCGTAATGAAGTAGTAGAATATGTCTTTAGTAAGTATGATAAGGAACATGTTGCGCAGATTTGTACTTTCACAACATTTGGTTCAAAAGTAGCGATTAAAGATTTAGGCAAAGCAATTGGGATACCATTGCCAAGACTTGAAACATTCACAAAGCAATTGCCAAGTGATTTTAGAGATAGGCGTAGTTTAAAAGAGATAGTAACTACCTCTGATCGCTTAACATCGATGATTGAGCGTGATCCTAGTTTAAAACTTGTGGTAGAGGCAGCCTATATTGTTGAAGAACTTCCTAGAAATATTGGCACACATGCTGCTGGTGTTGTGTTATCACGTACGATGTTAAGTGATATAGTGCCACTAGTACGTGGCGCTAGTAATGATGTTTTAACGCAATATTCTAAAGATTATTTAGAAGATATTGGTTTATTGAAAATGGATCTTTTAGGATTAAGAAACTTAACAATAATTGATCAAGTATGTGGACAACTTAGGACAAGAGGTATAGATATAAATATAAATCAAATACCATTGGATGACAAAAAAACATATGATTTAATTCGTGGTGGAGATACTTTTGGAGTGTTTCAATTGGAATCCGAGGGGATGAAGCAAACCCTACGTAAGACAGAGGCATCATGCTTTGAAGATGTAATTGCGTGTGTAGCTCTATTTAGACCTGGTCCGATGGAAAATATTCCGGAGTATTCTGCTCGGAAATTATCGAAACAAAAGTTCACGCCAGTAGATCCATGCTTAGAGAGTATTTTAGCTCCAACATATGGAATAATTGTATATCAAGAGCAAATAATGCAAATCGCTCAAGTGTTTGCTGGATTTTCATTGGGTAGGGCAGATATTTTACGCAAAGCTGTTTCGAAAAAGCAAGGTGATTTGTTTAAGCAGTTATCGCAAGAATTTATCGAGGGTGCTATTAAAAATGGGCATACAAAGGATCAAGCTAATAAGGTATATGAGATTATTGAAAAGTTTGCCAATTATGGATTTAATCGTAGCCATGCCGTAGCATACGCCCTAGTAGCTTATCAAACAGCTTACTTAAAAACTAACTATCCAACTGAATTCTATGCAGCGTTATTGTCACATAATCAAAGCAGCGATACATATAAGCATACTTGTATGCAAGAATGTAGTAAATTCGGAGTAAAGATATTACCACCATCAGTAAATGAATCGTATGATTATTTTAAAGTTGAAGATGGAAATATACGTTTTTCATTAGTTGGTATAAAGAATGTTGGAACAAGCACATATCATGAGATAATTGCAGAACGAGAAGCCAACGGAAGTTATGCTGATATCTATGATTTCTTTAGCCGCATGGATGACAAGCGCTTATCAGTAAAAACAATTGAGGCTTTAACGGATGCCGGTGCTTTTGATGAGTTCGAGATCAATCGAAGCACGATTAAAGCTAATATTGAGAAAATCAATGAATATGTAAAAATAAAGAATAAATATGGTATCGATGATAAACCAATTTTAACTTTGGCTAATGATGAAAGAAACTCGATACTAGAGTTAGAAAAGGAAGCCCTAGGTGTCTATATTACAATGCACCCAATTGTCCTTATTAAACAAAGTCATCCATTGAAAGAGCAATTAGTTGATTTACATCGCTACGCAAGTATAACTAATAGTAGTGTATCCTCAATAGTTACTATTTCGAGAATAAAAACACATTTAGATAAAAAGGGAAATATGATGGCTTTCCTTACACTTTCTGATCATACTAGTACAATTGAAGCCACTATCTTCTCTGATACTTATAGCAGATATCGAGATGTCATCTTTAAGCAGGCAACTGTTTTAATAGAGGCGCGCATCACAATGAAAGGAACGCAATCAATTGTTATCAATCGTTTGGAAAAGCTTAATTGATATGTTATAATTGGCAATGGTGATAAAAATGAGAAAATTGATGATAATAATCACACTAGTAATTAGTTTTAGTTTAGGTGGTTGTAAAAGCAATAAAAATGTATTAAGTATTTATGTAACAAGTTATCCGATACAATACTTAGTGGAGAATATTGGAGGAACACATGTTCAAGTTAAAAATATCTCTAGTAATTCAATCATGCAAAGAGCACAAATGATTGGCGATTTATCTACGCTAAATGATGTTGACTTATTTATAAGGATGAATGAATTAGAACCATATTATAAGCTATATGAAGAAGAGATTAAGAATTCTAGTGCGACAGTACTAGATGTTGGGTTATTCTCAACTATTTCTAAGTATGAAAAATATACATATAGCTATACAGTTGATACGAACTCTTCAGTAACTTTAGTGGGACCATATTATAATGATGCTGCATTTAGTAGTGTAGACTACTATAAAAATGATCCTTTTATTTGGCAAGATCCAGTAGCAATGCTATCAATGGCTGAGACTATAAAGGATCAACTATGTGCTGAAAGTCCGATTTATAAAGAAATATTTGAAACAAACTTCAAAAAACTTGAACTTTCATTGTCACAAGCGGATGTTGAATTACAAAAAATAAGAAAAAATAATTCTACAATGCGTATTGTAACTATGACTAACTCATATAATTCTTTGCAGTTATCTAGCTATGTTCATGTCTATCCAGTCATGCAATCAAAATATGGAGTATTGCCTACTGAAGCTCAGCTAGCTGTAATATATAACACTATTAGACAAGCTGGAGTAGCGTATATTGCTGAAGAACCAGGATTGCCAGCAGAATATCAAGCATTATATGAAAAAATACGTGATGAGTTGGGATTGCAACCAATCTCTTTACATCACTTATCATATCTCACAGAGTTAAATATTCAAGCTAATGAAGATTATTTGACATTATTGTATAAAAATATTTCATCATTAAAAACAATGGCAAATGTTGCCAACTAAAAAGCCAAAATGGCTTTTTTATTTTAAATAGATTTTGCAAATATGTTTATTTGCGTAATAAAGTATTGTACATCATTTAATAATGTTTCTTTATACATATCTTTATAATATGGTATAATATCGATAGGTGGGTGATGGTTATGGAAGTAAGTTTTGAGTTCATTAATCAAACGGCTATTGCACTTGATTATTTGGAGGAGATATATAAAGCGTTAATTGAGAGAACGCTTAACAAGTTACAGATAAGTGATGATGTTGAGTTGTCGGTTGTATTTGTTGACGAACAAGAAATTCATCGTATTAACAATGAATATCGTCATATTGATCGTCCTACTGATGTAATCAGTTTTGCTTTAGAGGACAATAATGAGCTTGCAATAGTAGGAATGCCAAGATGTTTAGGTGATATTTTTATTTGTACATCATATGCGGCTAATCAAGCAATTGAATATGGTCATAGTGAAAAAAGAGAGTATTGCTTTCTATTTATTCATGGATTATTGCACTTGTTGGGTTATGATCATATGGATGAGAATGATGAAAAAGTGATGTTTGCACTACAAGAGGAAATTCTAAATGAGCAAGAAATTACCCGATGAACACCTTAATATTTATAATAAACAAGAGATTAAGAAAAAAAATGTTATGCAAACATTGATTGATATGTTTAGGTACGCTAGTCGTGGGATTTACATTGCCTTCAAAGAAGAGCGAAACATGAGAATACATACAATAATTGGTATGATTGTATTGGTATGTGGTGTTGTATTTAAAATTACATTGATGGAATGGCTAATAGTAATAATTTGTATTACGTTAATTTTAGTTGTAGAAATGATTAATACAGCCATTGAAAATATAGTTGATTTCATAAGCCCAGAGTATCACCAGTTAGCTGGAAAGATTAAAGATATTAGCTCTGGAGCGGTAATGCTTACTTCATTTGGAGTAGCGATAGTAGGAATAGTAATTTTTTTGTCAAAAATATTGTAAGGAGAATAATCATGGATTATCAAAAATTAGTAGATTTAGCTTTTGAAGCAACAGAAAATTGTTATGTGCCATATTCTAAATTTAAAGTTGGAGCGGCTTTAATTACAAAGGAAGGTATGGTATTTAAAGGATGTAATATTGAGAATGCTGCTTATGGGTCAACGATGTGCGCAGAGCGAAATGCTGTATATGGAGCTTATGTAGCTGGCGTTAGAAGGCATGATATTGCTGCTTTAGCTATTGTAGCTGATTGTGAGCCATATGCTGCACCGTGTGGAGCATGTCGCCAAGTATTATGCGAATTATTAGCGCAAGATACACCAATTATACTAGCTAATAAATCGGGAAATATGCGCATTACTAATATTCATGAATTACTACCTGATCATTTTAATGGAGATGTACTATAATGTTTAAATCAGGATTCGTAACTATCATAGGGCGCCCAAACGTTGGTAAATCTACATTTATAAATACTGTCTTACAAACAAAAATTGCAATAATGTCTGATAAAGCTCAAACAACAAGGAATGTAATTCAAGGTATATATACTGATCAAGAAGCTCAAATAGTTTTTATTGACACGCCAGGGGTCCATAAACCGCAAAATAAGCTTGGTTCATTTATGACTAGTTCAGCGTTAAGTATGGCTTATGATGTAGATGTAATTTTATTTATGGCTAATGGAGATGAAGAAATAGGAGCAGGAGATCGTTTTATTTTGAAGCGTTTAAAAGACATGGATGCCCCAGTATATTTAGTATTAAATAAGATTGATTTATTATCTAAAGAAGAAATATATAAAAAGTTGGAAGCTTGGCAACAAGAATTTGATTTCAAAGAAATGATACCAATTTCAGCATTAAAAAATAATAATATTGCTGCTTTAATTACTTGTATTAAAAATGAATTAACTGAAGGTCCACAATATTATCCTTCAAATCAAGTGACAGATCACCCTGAACAGTTTATTGTTTCAGAAATTATTAGAGAGAAACTATTATATTTTACGCATGAGGAAATACCTCATTCAATTGCTATCAATATTGATAAAATGGAGAATGTTGTTGGTGAAGATGCAATTGAAGTTATTGCTTCTGTTATCTGTGAAAGACAAAGTCAAAAGGGAATGATAATTGGTAAACAAGGAGCCATGATAAAAAAAGTCAAGGAATTATCACGAAAAGAACTTAAAAAAATATTAGGAGCACAAGTTTATTTAGAGTTATATGTTCGTGTGGAAAAAGATTGGCGCAACAAGCAAAAATATCTTAATGAATTTGGATATAATGATCAATAATGAAAAGAGAAGAAGTTAAGACAATTGGCTTTGTTTTAAAGGAAATGGCTTATAAAGAAAATGACGAGTTAATTGAAGTATATACATATGATTATGGAAGATTGACATTGCATGCTAGGGGTGTAAAAAAGCTTAAGAGTAAGAATGCATCTGCTGTGCAGTCATTAACTTTATCAGAGTTTATGTTTGTGCCTAGTAATGGGATATGTTCATTAATTAAAGCTTCTAATATAAATTATTACCGTTATATAAAAGAAGACATTTTCTTACAGACTTATGCTACATATTTCTGCGAAGTAATAATGAAGATAACTGATGTGAATGTTCCTGATTTAGAGGTGTATAAGTTATTGGAAACAAGTTTTGAGTTATTGGTTCAAGGCTATAGTTATGAACTTGTATACCTATTATTTAACTCCAAAGTATTGGATATTATCGGTATCCAACCAGAAGTTGAGGGCTGTGTGCGTTGTAGTAAAGATAAAGATATTGTTTCAATATCAATAATTGATGGTGGCTTTGTTTGTCGAAATTGTGCGAAGCCAAGCGATATGGTTTATCCAAAGGAAGTGCTAAAAGGATTTAGACAAGTGATCAAACACGGCATTATGTATATTGATCAGATTAAACTTGATCCAGATACAATAGATATACTAAATAGAATAGTTGATACATTTATGGATGAGTATTCTGGTTATATATTTAATTCAAAAAAATTTATGAAAGAATTAGGAAAGTTATCATGATAACAAGTTTTATACCCTATCCTGTTTTAGAAACAGAGGATTTGTTAATTAGAGTTGGTATTCCTGAAGATGACGAGATGAATTTAATCATCTATACTGATCCAGTTATAACAAAGTACTTAGGGTTTTCTTCGGATACAACAATTGACTACATCAGAGAGCGAAGAGAGAATGTTCATAAAGGTATACTCGACAAGAAGTTTATTGATTGGAATATTATTCTAAAGGAATCTAATGAATGTATTGGTGGTATATGTATTTGGAATTTAGATCACTTTAGAAATTCTGGCGAGCTTGGATACAAGTTATACTCAAAATATCATCGCCGCGGATATATGACTCAAGCATTGCATGCGGCTATTGATTATGGTTTTAATGTAATGGGACTATCGATTATTGAAGCATTTACGAGATGCGATAATGAGCCAAGTATTCAATTATTACTAAGTAATGGGTTTGAACCTAATGGTTCAATTATTGAAGAAAATACGCATACAAAAGAAAAAGAAGTCTTGAATATATACCAATTAAGAAGGAGTATTTAATGAACGAAAAGGAAAAAATGCTTAAGGGTGAATTATATCAACCTTGGGATGAATCATTAACTAAACAAAGAAGAATAACAAAAGAGAAAACTTATGACTATAACCTTTTACGTCCTTCATCACAACGTAAAGAGCGAGCAGAGATGATAAAAACGATTTTTGGCTCTACGGGTGGTGAAATCTGTGTTGAATCTCCATTTTTGTGTGATTATGGGACGAATATTCACGTTGGCAATAATTTCTATGCCAATCATAATTGTGTCATATTGGATGGTAATATCGTAGAAATAGGTGATAATGTATTACTTGCTCCTAATGTTGGGATATATACAGCCGGACATCCTTATGATGAAAAACTTAGAAATCAAGGATTAGAATATGCACTGCCAGTTAAGATTGGTAATAGTGTATGGATTGGTGCTGGGGTACATATTATGCCCGGTGTTACTATAGGTAATAATGTAATTATAGGCGCTGGAAGTATCGTAACCAAGGATATCCCTGATAATGTCGTAGCTGTAGGAAATCCATGCAAGGTTATTAGGCCAATTAACGATGCAGATAGACATAAATTTTAATTGTAGGGGGAGTAAATTATGTTACATAAAAATCAATATTTTAGTGCTACATGCACAGATTATACGCATGAGGGAATGGGTGTTGTAAGACATGAAAACATTCCTGTTTTTGTTAAGGATATGATGGTTGGTGAAATAGGAGAAATCAAAGTCGTTCAAGCTAAAAAAACATATGCGTTTGGACGTTTAATTAAGCTAACTTCGGCTAGCAAAGAAAGAGTAAAACCAAAGTGCCCCATTGCTAAGCAATGTGGTGGATGTAATATCCAACATTTATCAGCAAAAGAACAACAAGCATTCAAAACGAATAAAGTTAAAAATACTTTACAACGTATCGGAAAGATAGATTGTCCTGTCCATGATACGATTATGATGGAAAACCCATATTTCTATCGTAATAAAGTACAAGTTCCTTTTGGACTTGATCAAAAAGGAAATGTAGTATGTGGTTTCTACAGATTAAATTCTAACGATATAATTGAAACAGAAACATGTTATATCCAAAATGACATTTCAAATAAGCTAGTGAATCGAGTAAAAGAGCTTGTTATTAAGTACAATGTTCCTGTATATGATAAGATCAAACATAAAGGTGTATTGCGCCATGTCTTGACTAAATATGGGTTTAACACTGATGAATTAATGCTTGTATTAATAACAAACGGTAAGAACTTTAAGAACAAAGAAGAAATTATAGAAATATTAACGAAGGAATTTCCTAATTTAAAAACCATTATTCAAAATATAAATACTAGGGATGATAATGTGATACTTGGAACTGATGAAATCATATGGACTGGTAATGGATATATTGAAGATACATTAAGTGGAGTGAGATTTAAGATATCATCGAAATCATTTTATCAAATCAATCCAATTCAAACGGAAGTATTGTATCAAACTGCAATCGATTATGCAGATATTGACAAAGATGATGTAGTGGTGGATGCGTATTGTGGTGTAGGAACAATATCTTTATTAGTAAGTAAAAAAGCAAAAAAAGTGATTGGAGTTGAAATCATTGATAAAGCAGTCGAAGATGCGAAAGAGAATGCAAAGCTTAATAACATAACAAATGCAGAGTTTTATGTTGGAGATGCTGGAGATTTCTTAGTGGATATAGCAGAAAAGAAGGAAAGAGTCGATGTAGTTGTCATGGATCCACCTCGTAAAGGGTGTGACAAAGTATTCTTAGATTGTATTCTGACTTTAAAGCCAAAAAAGCTAGTTTATGTATCTTGTGATGTATCAACGCTTGCCAGAGATTTAAACTACTTATCTCAAAATGGCTATGAAGTAAAAGAATGTCAACCTGTTGATATGTTCCCACATACTCATCATGTTGAGAATGTGGTATTGATTACTAAAACAGATAAATAAGATAGTCTTATGGCTTTTTGTTATAGGTAGAATTTATATGATTTTTGATGGCTGATTAATGTATAGGTATAATCGCACTATATGTAATGTAGATAGGGGGTACATAATGATTAGAAATATTGTATTTGATTTGGGTAGAGTGCTTTTAGAATATGATCCGATTGAATATATAAATAGGTTTAATTTTAGTAATGATATTAAGGAAAAGCTAAATGAAATTATTTTTAGGAGCGAGTACTGGTTGGACTGTGACAAAGGAACCAAATCAGTAAGTAAAGATCTTACGAGAATATTAATCCATGAAAACAAAGACTTAGAAACAGAGATTAGCATGGTAATCAATAAAGATTGGGTTACTATGCTAACTTTAAAACAAGAGACAGAAAAATTTCTCATTGAACTACACAACCTTAATTACAGAATATATATTCTTTCAAATCTATCCGAAGATGCCTACAAATTTGTAGTAAACTATGATTTTTTTAAATATATCGATGGGGGAGTATATTCATATCAAGAAAATTTAGTTAAACCAGATAGTAAAATTTATGAAGTGCTGTTATCAAGATATAATCTAATCCCTGAAGAAACAATTTTTATCGATGATAGCCAGGAAAATATAGAAGCGGCAAATAAACTCAAAATACATGGTATAGTATTTCAAGATATTAACCAAGTGAAATCAGAAGTAAGTAAAATATGCAAAAATACTTAAATCAATATATGTAATAAAAAGAAATAAATTTTGAAATTGATGGAAGAAAAATATCATATAGGAGGAAATGTATGATGGAGCGAAGTGTATACGATCGATTAATAAATTACTTAATTCCACATGCTGCTAGTCCTCATGGTTTAGTAGGGAAGATTATCACAAAAATATGGTCTAAGTATTTTACTGACTTATATGAATGGGGATATAGACAAATAGATTTAGCGTATAAAATGGATGTTCTAGATATTGGTTTTGGTGGAGGATCAGGAATTAAGTATCTCATGGACCTAGATAATAAACATACTATCTATGGAGTTGATGTATCTAAAGAAGCAGTCAAAACTGCTACTCGATTAAATCGTATTTATATCGATAATGGTAGTGTATCATTATCAGTTGGTAGTGCCACAAATCTTTTATTTGATAATGATTTCTTTGATCTTGTAGTAGCAGTACAGAGTCATATTTATTGGGATGGGCTTGATAAAGGACTAGTTGAATGTTACAGAGTTTTGAAGAACAAGGGTATTTTATTAATTGTATGTGAGCTCGATAAGATTGATTATCATCTGCCAGAATACAAAGAGCCAAGTGATTTTATAGAGATGCTCCAGCAAATAGGTTTTAATGATGTACATATAGCAAGCAATAAAAAATATATAGCCTATATAGCTATAAAATAATTTTTCAATATATAGCACGATATTGGAAGCTAAACTATGCTATTTGGTTATTAGATGAGGAATTAGAATTTGGTGTTGGCACTGAAACTTAAGAATTAGCAAAGCGAGGGGTTGTAGATTGCTATGCTCCACATTATAATAGTTATGATGAGGCATGCAAACATGACTTTGAGGATTTACAGGAAAGGGTAATTAGACCTTTCGTGAGAGTTTTAATTAAGGAGGACAAAATATGTTATCATTTGTAAACGATTATTCTGAAGGAGCACATGAAAAAGTACTTCAACGCTTCTTAGAAACAAATATGGAGAAACTATCTGGATATGGGTCAGATAAATATTGTGATTTGGCAAAGGGAAAGATACTTAAAGCATGTAAATGTCCTGATGGGGATGTGCATTTACTAGTTGGTGGTACACAAACAAATAAAGTAGTAATAGCATCAATGCTATCATATCCAGAAGGTGTAATCGCAGCAGCGACTGGACATATTAATGTTCATGAAGCAGGTGCCATTGAGGATACAGGCCATAAAGTTTTAGGTATTCCACATATCGATGGAAAGATTGAAGCTAAAGTATTAAAGAATTATTTAGTGGATTTCTATACGGATGAGAGTCATGAACATATGGTTATTCCGGGTATGGTATATATTTCATACCCAACTGAATATGGAACTCTATATAGCAAACAAGAATTAGAAGACATCTACGCTGTATGTAAGGAGTATAAACTGTCTTTCTTTATTGATGGTGCAAGACTTGGTTATGGGTTAGCGAGTGTTGGTTGTGATCTAACATTACCTGATATTGCGGCACTATGCGATGTGTTTTACATTGGTGGTACTAAGGTGGGCGCATTATGTGGTGAAGCAGTTGTGTTTACCAAAAACAATACACCAAAGCATTTTTTAACAATCATTAAGAAGCAAGGAGCACTACTAGCTAAAGGTAGGTTACTTGGAATTCAATTTGATACTTTATTTACGGATAATCTATATTTAGAAATCAGTAAAAATGCAATAGAAACTGCCAATGTTCTAAAAAATGGATTCAAAACTAATGGATATGAATTCTATCTTGATTCTCCAACAAATCAGATTTTTATTGTCTTAGAGAATGAAAAAATGAAAGAATTATCAAAGAGTGTTGCTTTTAGTTTTTGGGAAAAGGCTGATGATACTCATACTGTTGTAAGATTTGCGACAAGTTGGGCTACACGAATGTCTGAAGTAGAAGAACTAGTTAATCTATTATAATTATGAAAATGAACTAAGATTGATATTTATATTAGTCTTTTTTATTTCATACTATTAGTTAATATTACATTTATACACTTGTTGTGCTACAATTATTTTATAGGTTTAAGGAGGTAATAGAATGAGTAATTGTGTATGTAGTGGAGCGCGCTTATCCTGTCCATTTGCTTCTTCTCTAGGTCAGTTGATTGTATATGAACCAAGGGTTATGGGCAATAACGCACCACTAGCTAATATTATGGATAATAAACCATTTTCAAATATTCAACCTTTTGGGATGTGCAGTTCAATGGCCAATCCAACGGTAGCTGCGGCGACTACTGCAGCCCTTGGCGTATTAACACCTATGCCATGTGTACCAATGCTAACTGGATTATGGATGTCTGGAAATACAGGGGTTTTGGTACGAGGTTATCCAGTGTTAACGGATAAGGATGTTCATATGTGTATGTATGGTGGAATCATTAAAATAGAGAAAAGCAATTGTACAAATATCACGGTAGGAGGAAAATAAGATGAGTATAATAATTGGAGAGGTAATCTCTCAAACAAGTAAATCACATATAGGGGAAGTCTTAGTAAAGTATACGATTCCAGAATCCAATGAAACAAAAGAAACGTGGCTTCCAGTAGCGATGTTAAGTGAAGGAAGTCTATTGAATAAAGAGTACTTACTAAAAGTATCGGATAAAGTATTGATTGCATGTGTCAATGAGGGTAAGGAAATGCGAAGATATATTATTGGCGTAGTTCCAAGTGCTAAGACTGAAAAAATCTATTTCAAGACCGAAAATGGACATGAACTATTGATTGATGATTCTAAATCTTGGATTCAATTATCGGATAAGAATAATGAGAATTTTATTCGTATAGATAACAAGAATGGAAATATCGAAATCAATGCAGAGAATAAAATTACGATATCGGCGGGATCAAGCAAAGTAATCATTAATAATCGTGACAAAACTATTTCTTTAAATGGTAACATAATTCAATTAGAAGCCAGTCAAAAAGTAAATTTAAAAACTTTACAGGCTCTGATTGATGCATCAACGGTAAATATTAAAGCGTCCGCACAAGCTACATTGGAATCGCCAGGAATTGTAAATATAAAAGGATCGTTTGTGAAGTTAGGATAAGTAAGAAAACGACAGATAAAATATAATGGAAAGAGATATTACAATGAATAGAGATTCTTATAATAAGATTGCTGATGAATGGGATGAGTACAGAAGTAAATCTCCCATGAATCAGGTAATTAAAGATTTTGTACTGTTATTAAAGACCAAGGGTAAGGTACTAGATATTGGTTGTGGCACTGGTTACCCGATATCATCTTATCTATCTCATCAAGGCTTTGTGGTAACCGGTTTTGACATTTCAGAGAATATGATAGCGAAGGCAATAGCGCTTCAATTACCTAAGGCAGAGTTTATTGTATCTGATTTTTTCGATTTCAAGACAAAGGAGAAGTTTGATGGAGTCATCGCCTTTGATTCATTGTTTCATTTGCCAAAAGAAAGGCAAACAGAAGTGTATGGTATTATATCAAGTTGGATGAACATTGGTGGATATTTATTATTTACTCATGGTAAAAATGAAGGTGAAGTATATGGCAATATGTATGATGAATCTTTCTATTATAGTGCCTTAGATTTAGACTACATAAAAGAATTATTAGTAATAAGTGGTTTTGAAATAGTCTCTTGTTTAGAAGACTATTATGAAGAGACGACTGGAAGTAGAGATTTAATAATAACAGCAAAGAAAGTTAAATAGGGTATTGGCATGAAGTTTGTAATTCAAAGAGTAGCGGAAGCGAAGGTTGAAGTTGATAACGAAATAGTTGGAAAGATAAATAAAGGTTTTTTAGTATTCATAGGTGTATCCAATGAGGATACTAAGCAAATAGCAGACAAGATGATACAAAAGCTAGTACAGATGAGAATATTTGAGGATGAGAATGGAAAGACCAATTTGTCGCTTGCTGATGTTGGCGGACAATTGCTATTGATTTCGCAGTTTACGTTATATGCAGATTGTAAGAAAGGAAATCGTCCATCCTTTATACATGCTGGCAGTCCAGAAATCGCCAATGAACTATATGAGTACATAATACATGAGTGTTCAAAGTCGATACCTATTGTAGAAAAAGGAATTTTTGGTGCTGATATGAAGGTGTCCTTATTAAATGATGGACCTTTTACAGTAATATTAGATTCTAAGGAAATTTGTTAGGTATTTTGTATGGCTAATATTTTTGAATATCAAAGGCCACTTGGTAAAATTGAAGATATCAGTGAACTACGATTAAAATTTATTGAAGTGTATCAGATAAAAAGTAAAAAGGAAATGGCTCGATTTGGTTTGATATTAGTCAATCATTTACAGGAATTAACTGGTTTTAGTTATGATGAAGAAATATTGCAAGCAATCAATGCTGTACAAAGATGGATTGATGATGAAACAAGTTATCATGAGGCAAGAAACATTGATATTAGTTCTTTAGCGAGAAACGAAAAAAATAGTATCAAAGTGAAATACTATCGGGCAATGCAACAAATTGCATGCATTCCGCACGTAAAATATCATGGCTTATTTGCAACAGATTTTATTATTGTGATTGTTAATAATCTTTATCCTGGGGATATGGAAAAAGTTAGGCAGGAAAGGGAATGTCAAATAGCATTGTTAAAAAGTATTGTATAATTATAATGAGTATCCTAACCATGTTATTTAAACACTTGTCGATGGAATAATAACTGTAGTTGAAATCATAGAGACATTCAAGATAATTTAAAAACTAAGTTTCAATTCTTTGAGACTTAGTTTTTTTATTATTTATTAATTGTAAATTCAACAGTTATATATATGTAATCATCAGCGGTTAGGCTTCTAGATAAATCTGGAGATATAGCTTTAACGATTCTATAATTTCCTGAAGATAATTCCCCATATCCATACTCCCAATCAACCACTATTTCAACTGACTTACCAGCTTCCAAGTTAAAGGCTGGCAGAGTAAAGTAAAGATCATTGACAGGTTCTAACTCATACCAAATACCATCTTTTTCATATTCAATTGAAAAAGGATTACCATAATAATAAAGAGCATCGGTTTGATTCGTTAAGATTAAAGTCGTTTTTTTATTTGATAAAGTGTCATTTTTTATTGTTAAAGTTAGTTCTCCATTATTAACTTCATATTGAGATTTTTCACCAATTTTAACTGGATTTGCTCCACATCCTACTATAAATAAACATAGAACCATAGTAAGCAATAGTGCGTATAATTTATGTACTTTCATAATACTACCTCCTGATTACATTGTATATCAAAAACTCTGCCTTTTCAATTACTGTGAGCATATTGAATGTGAATTTATGTATGGTATTTGTTTAAGAACTATTCAATAATATTGTTTTTTTGTAACAAAATGATTTAATTAGTTACATAAGTCTATTTTTTTAAAATCTTATTATATAATGTAAGAGAGAGGAGAGTAGATAATGAGGATATTATTGAATAAATTTAAAGAAGTTTTATATGCTGTTTTGCCTATAACAATAATTGTGCTGTTTTTACACTTTACAATTGCTCCATTACCATCAAACATGGTTTACCAATTTTTAATCGGTGCTTTGTTTATAGTATTGGGTTTATCTATATTCCTTTTTGGAGTCGATATTGGAATTACACCGTTAGGTGAGAATATTGGAACGTCGCTTTCAAAAAAGAATAAACTTTGGCTTGTAGTAGTGGTTGGTCTAGTATTGGGGTTTTTTGTTTCTGTGGCAGAGCCAGATTTGCAAATACTGGCCAAGCAAGTGGAGAGTGTTACAGAATACATTATTCCAAGTATAGCAATATTATTGTCTGTTTCAGTAGGAATAGCAATAATGTTAGTAATTGGTTTAATTAGGATCGTTTATAATATTCCACTAAATAAGATGTTATTTAGTATATACACAGTCATACTAGTATTGTCATTTTTTGTAACGCCAGAATTTCTTGCGATTTCATTTGATTCTTCTGGTGCAACCACAGGTGCATTGACCGTGCCATTTATACTTGCGTTGGCAGTTGGTGTTTCCACATTGAAGAAGGATATCAAATCAGGTGAGGATGATAGCTTTGGATTAGTAGCCATTACTTCAACTGGCGCAATTATAGCTGTTATGTTACTTGGTATTGTTAAACAAGTTACTGACCTATCTGGAAGTTTGCCAAAGGTGGCCTCTCATGATGCAACACTAATAGGGCCATTTATGGCCATATTGCCACATATGTTATATGAATCACTATTGGCGTTATTACCAGTTGTAATTATATATATACTGTTTCAAATATTTGTGTTTAAGTTCAAAAGAAAACCATTTAGAAAAATAATAAAAGGGATAGTTTATACACTAGTTGGGCTGGTAATATTTCTTACCGGGGTAAATGCAGGATTTATGGATGTGGGTTCAGTTTTAGGTTATGAAATTGCGAGAAATAGCAGTATGATGATAACTGTTACTATTGGCTTTGTGATTGGATTAGTGACAATATTAGCTGAGCCAGCAGTTCATGTTTTGACAGACCAAATTGAAGTAGTCACTAGTGGCTATGTTAAAAAGTCAATTGTATTAGCTGCATTAGCGTTAGGAGTTGGAAGTGCTATTGCATTATCAGTATTGCGCATACAAGTACCTAATATAGAACTATGGCATTACTTATTACCGGGATATTTAATCTCTTTAGCGCTAAGTTTCAAAGTGCCGGGACTATTTGTTGGAATTGCTTTTGATTCTGGTGGTGTCGCCTCTGGACCCATGACAGCGACATTTATTTTGGCATTTACTCAAGGAATAGCTGAAGCTATTCCAGGTGCTGATGTGCTTAGAGATGGATTTGGTATGATAGCCTTAGTGGCAATGGCACCAATTATAACTTTACAAATACTGGGGCTTATAGTTCAAGTAAAAGCAAAAAGGATGGTGAAAAGAAATGGATAGATATGAATTAATGTGTTGCATAGTTGATGATAAAAAGGGATCTAGAGTTCTCAAGGTGGCAAAGAGATATGGTATAACGGGCGGGACTATTTATCTTGGGCGAGGAACAGCAAAAAATAAGTTATTAGAATTATTAGATCTCGATGAAGTCCACAAGGAGATAGTTTGGATGGTTGGAAATCAGGAGTGTACTAATAAAGCGATGGAAGCAGTGGGAAAAGAAATGTATTTCCATGAACCTGGTCATGGAATAGCTTTTTCGATACCAGTCACAAGTACATTGGGAATAGATGATGTAAATTCAGTTAAAAGTTATATATATAGGGGGGATGTAAGCATGCATAATGCTTTATTTATAGTTGTAGAAAAAGGTAAAGGTGAGGAAGCAGTAGATCTAGCTAAAGAGGCTGGTGCTCGTGGGGCCACAATTTGGAATGGGCGTGGATCAGGGGTTCATGAGTCTGAAGTGTTGTTTGCGATGCCGATAGAACCAGAGAAAGAAATTGTGTTAATAATAACGTCAACCGATAAAGTTGAGACCATATCAAATCATGTTGCAAATTCACTTAATATCTGTGAACCAGGTAATGGTGTTATTTTTGCACTGCCTGTTACAAAAACTATAGGTATTATGTAAAAGGCTGTGATTCGCAGCACGAATCACTTTTTTGATTTACAACGAACCATTTTTATTGTTATTTAGAAAATCATGCGTTAAAATGT
Source organism: Coprobacillaceae bacterium (assembly GCA_031555175.1). GTDB lineage: Bacteria > Bacillota_I > Bacilli_A > Erysipelotrichales > Coprobacillaceae > JAVBUP01. The sequence goes on along the minus strand of JAVBUP010000006.1, from coordinate 15,993 downwards.
GTACGAAGGAGTGATTGTTATGGCAAAATATGAAAGCATACCATATTCACGAAAGGATTTTATTAATATAATCGATATTCTTATAACTACTCCTAATTTTGAGCCATCTAAGGACCATTATCACCGTAGTTTAGAAATTATCATGCCTATAATTGGTAATGCAGTAGTTACTAAAGAATATGAGCATAAAGTTGTTTATCCAGGAGAAATATATATTTTAAATTCTGGAGAGCGACATGGAGTTACCGGTGAATTAGATCAAGGCATATATAAAGGGTTCGTTTTTCAAATTCCTTATCAAACTTTAACGTTTGCTTCTGAGAATATAGAAAATATTAAATTCGGTAATAGTAAATCTTTTCAAAATATAATTATTGAGATTTTATATAAGATTCTAATTCTTGATAATAACGAATACAAATATAAGCATATAGATATTGCTCAAAGAACATTAGAGCTTGTAAAAGCCTTATTGGAGTATGGTGTAACGGAAGGTGACATGCACAAGCAATCAATAATTCAAAAAGAAATAACAAAAGTTATTTCGTATATTGAAGCTCATTATAATGAGGATTTATCCGTTAAAGATTTAGCTGATCGCTTTAGCTATTCTTATCGCTATTTTGAAAGGATTTTTAAGAATGTAGTTGGGATGACAACTATGCAATATATCCGCGAAGTACAGTTAAAATATGCAATAGAATTATTGATAGAAACTGATAAGTCAATTAATGTAATCAGTGAGACTGTTGGATTTCCAAATGTCAAATCTATGCAGAATTTGTTTAAAAAGAAGTATAATATGACATGTGACAAATATCGCAAACTAAATGGTTAAATTGTGTAATAATTGACTATATGAAAGCCGTAATTTTTCCTAGTATCATTGTGAAAGCGCTTGTATAATTTATATAGAAGTTATATTTCACGAAATGAAAGGGAGGAAAAAGAGTGAAAAAAATCTTAACATTTTTTGGTGCTTTTGTACTGTTGTTTAGCGTTACTGCCTGTGGGGCAAAGGGTAGCGATACACTAACTGGTACACAAAAGGCATATATTATAGGAGAAGACTGGGGACCAGCTGTTTCAAAAACTATAATCACATTAGATTATATTGTAGATGCAGATTCTTTAGATATTGCAGACTTTGCCGTTGAAGAAGTCAAGGAAGCGATGGATTGGTCAACTTACCAAGTTGGTGAAGGGAAATTTGAACGTACAATTACTGCTGTGTATTTAAGTGATGAAAAAGGAGAAAAGTCTGACTCTAAGACTGGGAAGATTGTCACAATTGAAATGGCTATCGATCCAAATACTGGGTCACCATTTATTTATAGTTTAGCAACTGGAGCTAATAATTGGGTGGCATATTATAAATTAAATGTTACTTTAGCTGAAGGTGGAGAAATCAAGAGTGGTGGAAAAGTAGTTACTGCTTTGACTGTTACTCCAGAAATTGATGTTGCTAGTGCAGATGCTAGGGTAGTACCTATAGCTGATGAATTTGCTATCAAAGAATATGAAGCAAAATCTGGAACTAAATATGCATATGGTGAATATGTACCAACTCAAGGAGAAGGTAAGAGACCATTAGTAATCTGGCTTCATGGAGCTGGAGAAGGTGGAAATGACAATTATATAGATTTATTAGGGAACGAAGTTACTGCATTAGCAGGTAAAGAGTTCCAAGATATTATGAAGGGTGCTTATGTAATTACACCACAATCTCCAACAATGTGGATGAATGATGGAACTGGTACTTATACTAGTGGTGCGAAACCATCGATGTACACTGAAGATTTGATGGAGTTAATTGAAGCATATGTTGCTGGAAATGATAATGTTGATACAAGCAAGATAATCATTGGAGGATGTTCAAATGGTGGGTATATGACAATAAATATGATTATTCATTATCCAGAATACTTTGCTGCTGCATATCCTATCTGTGAAGCATATACTGATATATTTATAACTGATGACCAAATTAAAGCATTGGTAGACAATAAAGTTGGTATTTGGTTTACTCATTCAGAGAATGATGGTACTGTTGCGATTGCTCCTCATACATTAGCTACTTTTGATAGATTAATAGCTGCTGGACATACAAATGTCCATAAATCGATCTATAAAGATGTTGCGGATACAACTGGTAACTATAAAGGATTTGATGGAAATCCACATCAATACTTTGGACACTGGTCTTGGATTTATTTCTTCAACAACACAAATGTAGAAGGAAATTTGAATTGCTGGTCATGGCTAGCTGAGCAATCAAAGTAGTAAAACTATAATTTAGATATTAAAGCACTTGTAACAAAGTGCTTTTCATATTGAGTGGAAGTAGTAGTTGTTATTTTTACATTTTAAATGTCTACTTATACAATAGTAAGAAGAGCAAATACATAATGTAATATAATTATGTTATAATAATTATCTTTTTAAATGTGTTATGTTTGGGGGAATAAATATGAACTTAAAATTTTTCAAAAGGTTCTATGCTATATTATTAGTAATCTACTTTGGTGTATTTGTGGCATATTTTGCAAATGCGGTAGGAAGTGGAGAGATTGGAGCGCGCTCACTTTCTCAAGGAACTGATGTTTTTTTAGGCGGAAACTATATTGAATTAGGGCTTTCAAAAGTGGGTAGTTTTGGTACATCATCAACCCCTCCTACGACAGGAAGTATTATTTTTCACCCGCAAACTGGATTACGACTAGGAATGGTTGCTAACTTAACCGGTCAAGCAGCGGATTGGAATAAAGCTACTGGCGATTTCTTTATGCCTGGTACAATAGATGAAGGCTATTTAATTGGTTGGGGTGGAGCATTGAAAGCTAGTGGTTCTGAAATTGGAACAGGTAACTCTGGAATTATATCTTCTACAACTGTTGATCAAAGCGTTGGAAAAGAATTAAAGGCTATGACAACTGCGACGATAACAGGTGGTATAGAGTTGACACAAATAGTTTCATTTCAAGAAGATAGTAAATTCTTTATAACTACTGTAACTTTGAAAAATACTTCTTCAGAAGATATGACTAATATGCGATATATGCGTAGATTTGATCCGGATCAAGGGCAGGCAATAACTGGTGATTTTGTTACAAAAAATGTAATTGGCCATCAAGAATTGAATGAATATGGTGTTAGTGTCTTTGCGTTTGCAAAAAAACTTGGTACATCTGTCTATGATGCAACACCATATATTTTCTTTAGTAACGACCCTAGAGCAGTGGCTGGCTATGCGTCAAGTATTTCTTTTAGTGGGTTGTACACAGATGGTTCAATGACTACGACTAGTGGTTCTGAGAAAACAGCTGATGTTGATATATTTATGCGTTTTGATATTGGAACATTAGCTGCTGGAGAAAGCACAACTCTCACATGGATATCTTCTCTTGATACTAGTTTAGCAAACGCTATTGAGGCTATAAAGGCTACACTTGATATAAAAGTTGAGACTGAAAAGGGAACACTTTCTGGGTTTGAAAAGAATAATTCATATACAGTTGAGTTGGATGGATCAACTGATATTTGGGAAGTAGTGATAGATGAAGATGGAAATTATGTTATTAAGGATGCTACTGCAAAAACGATTGCAATTGGAAGCGAAGCTACTTCAAAAGGAATAACTATTCTTGAGGAATGGTATAATAAAAAGATTATAATAACTAAACAAGGGGCTAGTGATATAGAGCCAAAAGAACTTGATATTGGGGAAAACAGTGGTGAGGGAGAGATTGATGATAGGGAAATAGCACCCGATTCAATATCTCTATCAAATATTTATCCATCTGGAATATCGATAAAAGTAACTCCAACTGTTAGTGGGCAAGAATATGCGATCTACAGTAGTGATATGTCAATATTATTGAAAGAGTGGGTAAAATCGACTGATGGAGGAGCAATAACATTTAGTGGTTTAGAATATAATACAAATTATAATGTAGTAACTAGAACTTCTGGATCTGAAGCATTATTACCATCCGCCCCGGTTGCAACATTAACGAAGACAAAACCAGCAACTGCTTTAGTGCCAACTACAACTGTTGTCACTGCTAGATCAGATACAGCTATAACTTATACTAAAGTTACAAATCAAGAATATAGTATAGATAATGGTTTGAGTTGGTCAAGTACAGGCACATTTACAGGATTAAATAGTAATACAGATTATGTAATTAAAACTAGAATTGTTGAAAATGATACTTATGCACCAAGTAACGCCGTTTCTACAAATGTTAAGACAAAAAAATCATCAGCGAATGCTGGAACTCCAGTTACAGCTGTTGTGACATCAAGAACTGATACTGCTATTGCTTACACGAAAATAGCTGGCCAAGAGTATTCAATAGATAATGGTGCTAATTGGTCAAGTACAGGCACATTTACAGGATTGACTAGTGACACTAATTACACCATTAAAACAAGGATAGCAGAAACTGATTTAGCAATGCCAAGTAACAGTGTATCTACCACGTTAAGAACAAAAAAGAGTACTGTAAATGTTGGAACTCCAGTTACAGCTGTTGTGACATCAAGAACTGATACTGCAATTACTTATACAACAGTAACTGGCCAAGAGTATTCGATAGATAATGGCGCTAATTGGTCGAGTACGGGATCATTTATTGGATTAACTAGTGATACAAATTATACTATTAAAACTAGAATAGCCGAAACTGACTTGGCAATGCCAAGTAATACAGTTTCGACAAATGCAAAGACAAAAAAATCATCAGTGAATGCCGGAATTCCAGTTACAGCTGTTGTGACATCAAGAACTGATACTGCAATTACTTATACAACAGTAACTGGCCAAGAGTATTCGATAGATAATGGTGCTAATTGGTCGAGTACGGGATCATTTATTGGATTAACTAGTGATACAAATTACACCATTAAAACTAGAATAGCCGAAACTGACTTGGCAATGCCAAGTAATACAGTTTCCACAAATGCAAAGACAAAGATATCATCAGCGAATGCCGGAACTCCAGTTACAGCTGTTGTGACATCTCGAACAGATACTACTATTGCTTATACTAAAGTAACTGGTCAAGAATACAGCATAGATAATGGCGCTAATTGGTCAAGTACAGGATCATTCGCCGGGTTATATAGTGATACTAATTACACCATTAAAACTAGAATAGCTGAAACTGACTTGGCAATGCCAAGTAATACGGTTTCCACAAATGCAAAGACAAAAATCTCAAGTATTAGTGTTGGTTTACCAATTTCCACAGTTATCACATCGAAAACAGATACTACTATTACTTATACAAAAATTGCAGGCCAAGAGTATTCGCTTGATGGTGGGATAACATGGTCAAGTACCGGAATATTTACAGGATTAATGCAAAACAGTGATTATGAAATAATTACGAGAATTGCAGAAACTTCTACAGCGATGGCTGGCGTTGTTAGTCAAAAAACTAATGCTATAACGGATTGTAAGATTGTTGGAAGCGTTATAGGAGCTGACTTACCTGCTAAAATTCAATTAATTGATTTGGCAACCAATGAAATTGCTTTTGAAGTTTTAACGAATAATCTAGGTGAATATCAAGTTATATTACCAGCAGGGGATTATCAAGCAGTGATTTTAGGAAGTTCTGGGGCACAGTCGCTTATTACACCGGTACTTGCACCTAATGTAACACAGGTTGATTTTGAACTAAAAGGTGGTACTGTTGTTAAGGGAAGTGTTAAATCAAAAGATGGTAAAGTTGTTGATCAAGCATTAATTACTTTACTTGATAAGAATGGTAAAGAAGTTGCTTCTACGATAGCTAATAGTAATGGAACATTCTATTTTGAAGGTGTAGCAGATGGGATATATAGCGCTAATGTCTTAGGTGTTGTAGATGGTGAAGTTGTTTCAATGATTGGCAATATTTCGATCAAAAATTCTATAGCAAATGGCAATGATATTGTTGTTGTTAATGGTTATTTAACATTTGGTGGGCAAATTATTGCAAATGGATTGCCAATTCAAGGAGCAACTATTACTATAAAAGATATCAGTACAGGTAAAATTACTGCTCAAACAGTTACTGATAATGCTGGAAATTATGTACTAGTAGGACAACAGTTGGGAGCATATCTGATGGAAATAACTGATAACCTGTCAGGTACTAAGCATCTAAGGAATGTAACCATTGCTAAAACTGGTATTAGTTCAATGGCTGCTCAAGTGAGTCCTATGAAAATCGATTTGACTAGAAGTATTGAGAATGAATTATGGATTAAGAATAATTTATTTAGTAATGATAACCTAATTGTCGCTATAGATAAAGACATATATGCTCATATTCTAGATATTAAGAATGAATGGGATAAATTATCTGGTGATGACCAAGAGGCAATTAATAATTTATTAAAAACTGTTTATAATAGTCAGACTTTTGATGATTTATATTTACAGGCTAGTGAGCTTGATAATAATACGAACCTGTTTATACTAGAATATTTGACTTTAATAGATGGTGAATTGATTAAGGAAGTAACGCAAGATAATTATGAAAGAATTATTGCTGCTTGTGATAGTCGAAATGATTTATCTCAAGATGAAAGGTATATAATTGATGAAAAACTTGTGAAAAATGGAAGTAAGACGTTTGCTCAATTACTTAGAGAAGCAAAAGTATTTGCTCCAGTAAATACTGCAGATGTTAATAATTATTTCTTAATATTGCTTTTAGTAATTATTGTTGTAACTGGTTATGTTATATATAGAAATAAAGATAAGCTTAAATTAATTAGTAAGTAAATGCCGAAAACGTCTAACTAGATTAGACGTTTTTGCATTGATAAAAGATAAGCATATCTATTATAAATTGATTTAATTATGCTAAAATATTGTTGTAAAAGCAAGGAGGAGATTTATTTGAAGATATTAATAATTGGTGGTGTGGCTGGTGGTGCATCTGCTGCCGCAAGACTTAGGAGGCTTGATGAACAGGCAGAGATTATTATTTTTGAGAAAGGAGAGCATATTTCATTTGCTAATTGTGGTCTTCCATATTACATAAGCGATGTAATTGATGATAGAGAAGAACTATTATTACAAACACCTGAATCATTCCATAATAGATTCAATGTTGATGTTAGAGTCAATAGTGAAGTAATAAAAATAGATCCCTCTACTAAATCAGTTACTATAAATCATAATGGGAATGTTTATGAAGAATCCTATGAAAAATTAGTGATTGCAGTTGGTGCAAAGCCATTTATTCCTAATATAGATGGTACTAATGATGAAGGAGTTTTTACCTTAAGAAATGTAAATGATAGTGATAGAATAAAAGCATATATTAAGGATAAAAGGCAAGTAGTAGTAGTTGGTGGTGGATTCATAGGCATTGAGATGGCTGAGAATCTTGTGCAATTAGGAAAAAAAGTTACTTTGGTAGAAGCCTCTCCGCAAGTATTACCGCCTTATGATAGAGATATCATTCAAATTGTTCATAATGAGCTTAGAAATAGATTAAGGCTTGTATTAAACGATGGAATTATTAGTATTAAGAAAAAAACTGATGTATTAACAGTACAACTAAAATCTGGTGATACAATAGATACAGATGCTGTTATAATGGCAATTGGTGTAGTCCCTGATACTATATTTATAAGCAGCAGTGGTATTGAGTTAGGAGCTAGAGGGCACATTAAGGTAAATAGTTATTTACAAACAAATATTGAAGATATCTATGCAGTTGGTGATGCAATAGAAGTCGTGGATGAGATCAATGGTAATGCTGCAACAATTCCTTTGGCTGGACCAGCTAATAAACAGGGACGTATTGTAGCCAATAATATTTGTGGCTATCGTGAAGAGTATAGAGGAAGTCTTGGATCATCTGTGATTAAAGTCTTTGACTATACTGCGGCATGTACAGGTAATAACGAAGGTATTCTTAATGCTTTAGGAATTGACCATAAAACAATCTTTATTTGGCCAAATGACTATGCAAGTTATTATCCAAATTCTACAACTTTGGCCCTAAAACTACATTATGGCAATGATGGAAAAATCTTAGGAGCACAGGCTATTGGTCTATCGGGAGTAGAGAAAAGAATAGATGTAATTGCTACTGCGATTAAGCTAAAGGCTAGCGTCTATGATTTGGCTGATTTAGAACTGTGTTATGCGCCGCCATATTCATCTGCAAAGTCACCTGAGAATATGATTGGATTTATAGCGAGAAATAATCGTGATGGGTTAGTGACTAATATAATGCCTAAGGATTTAGATGCAGATCACAAAATTGTTTTAGATATTAGGACTGATGATGAATTTAGTGCTGGTCACATAGCAGGAAGCATTCAAATCCCAGTCGACGAGTTAAGGGATAGATTAGATGAGTTAGACAGATCGAAAGTAATACAAGTTGTATGTCGTGTTGGAGTTAGAGGGAATATTGCTTGTAGAATCCTTAAGCAAAATGGTTTTAGATGTGAAAATCTTTCTGGGGGCTATTTGTTGTACTCATTGACAAATGGGCTGAAATAAATTTGTCGAAAACATCGTGTAAAATTTGGGAAACATAAGAGTTTATCGAATTATTTTCAATGTTTGAAAACACTTTCGTTTTCCTTTGAATTTTATGATTTATATATTATAATGAACTTGTAAATTATAACAGACGGAGGAACAATAATGGAAAAAAGACCTGTTAAGATCGTTACAATTGGTGGAGGTTCAAGCTACACTCCAGAACTTATGGAAGGCTTCATCAAAAGATATGAAGAACTTCCTATTAAAGAAATTTGGTTAGTAGACGTAGAAAAAGGTAAAGAAAAATTAGAAATCGTTGGAGCTATGGCACAACGTATGTGGGATGCATCTCCATATGATGTTAAAGTACATTTAACATTAGATAGAAGAGAAGCATTAAAAGATGCAGATTTCGTTACAACTCAATTCCGTGTTGGATTATTAAATGCACGTATTAAAGATGAAAGAATTCCATTTAGTTATGGAATGTTAGGACAAGAAACTAATGGTGCTGGAGGAATCTTCAAAGCATTTAGAACAATTCCTGTAATCTTATCTATCGTTGAAGATATGAAAGAATTATGTCCTAATGCATGGTTAGTTAACTTTACTAATCCATCTGGAATGGTATCAGAAGCTGTTATCAGATATGGTAAATGGGACAGAGTTATTGGATTATGTAATGTACCTGTAGGATCATTATTAAGTGAACCTGGTATGATTGGTAAAAAAGAAGATGAATTAATCTTCAAATTCGCTGGATTAAATCATTTCCACTGGCATAGAATTTGGGATACTGATGGTAAAGAAGTAACTCAAGATGTAATTAATGCATTCTTTGAAGAAAAAGAAGATGGTACACCTGCAAATATTTGGGCAGTACCATTCCCAAGAGAATTATTAGAAAACGCTGGAGCTATTCCTTGTGGATACCATAGATATTATTACTTACAAGAAGATATGTTAAAACATGGTATTGAAGAATATAACACAGTTGGAACTCGTGGACAACAAGTTAAGCAAACTGAAGCAGAGTTATTTGAATTATATAAAGATCCAAATTTAAACTACAAACCAGAACAATTAACTAAACGTGGTGGAACTCACTATTCTGATGCTGCTTGTGAAACAATCGCATCTATCTATGCTAACAAAAATACTCATATCGTTGTTTCAACTAAAAACAATGGTGCAGTACCTGATCTACCAAATGATTGTGTAGTTGAAGTATCTGCTCATGTAGGATCTGCTGGGGCATTAGCTATTGCTTATGGACCAATGAATCCTGCTGAAAGAGGTTGGTTACAAGTCATGAAAAATATGGAATTATGTGTTGTTGAAGCTGCAGTTACTGGTAACTATGGTTTAGCTTTACAAGCATTCACATTAAATCCACAAATTCCTGGCGGAGTTAACGCTAAACGCGTTCTTGATGAATTATTAATCGCTCATAAACAATACTTGCCACAATTTGCAGCTAAAATTGCTGAATTAGAAGCAGCTGGTGTAACTGTTAAAGACGAAATCGCTAGAAACTTAGACTAATACTTATGAATTTTGGTTCTACATTACCCCTACGGATATTGAAGAGCCACTAAACAACTACGTTTATAGATGGATACTTTTGTATTCATCTTTTCTTATTATAAATACTAGTTAAGCTCAAAATATTGTTTAGATAATAGATTATTCTATAAAATGGCATTTAGCCATGCAAAAACAATATTAAGTTATGTGCCTTTGAATATTCCTTAGATTACTATATAATGTAATAGGGGTGATTTGATGCAAATATTATGGAATCCATGGTATGGATGTTTTAAGAAGAGTACTGGGTGCCAGTATTGTTATATTTCAAGGGGAGCAGAAAGAAAGAATATTGATTTTAATGATGTTCATAAAAGTGATAAATTTTATCAACCATTAAAAAGAAAAAAGGATGGATCTTACCATTATCCTTCTGGTACAATGTTCAATATGTGTTTCTCTTCTGATTTTTTATTAAAAGAAGCGGATGAGTTTAGAACTGAAGTATGGAAAATCATCAAAGAAAGAAAAGATTGTAAATTCTTTTTTCTTACAAAAAGAATAGAAAGATTTAAAGAAGTTATTCCAGATGATTTTTGCCAAGAGTTATATCCTATTGGTGTTGGCGTGTCTTGTGAGAATCAAGAAATGTGTGACTTCCGTATTCCTTATTTAAGAGGTATTGATGTAGTTTATCGCGTTATTGCTCTTGCGCCAATGCTAGAAAAAGTATCGATTGCAAAGTATTTAGATAAAAAGATTGATTTTGTTACGTTGTCTGGGGAATCTGGAGGCGAAGTTAGATATTTAGATTATGATTGGGTGATGGCGGTTAGGGATGAATGTCAACAAGCAAAAGTGGATTTCAATTTTAGACAAACTGGTAGTCGCTTTGTTAATGGGGGAACATTAATCAAGATTAACTATTTCCAAGAAGTAAAAAAAGCTCGTGAACTCAATCTTGATTTAGTCTTTAGTAACCAAAGTTTTTATCATGGAGATGCTAACAATGAAGTAGAATAAAAACGATTAATGAATGTTATGGGATGAAAGCAAAGAAATATAGTTTTGATGTATAATGATATTTTAACTGGGATACCTGCTGATTGTAGAGTATTCCGTTTTTATTAAATAATAAAGGATAAGATTCAAATATAAATAACTAATTTTTTCATTATATGTACGCGTTTTCATTTTTCGTTACTCAATAGTAATATATATAGTGCTATAATTGTGCTTGAGGTGATATGAATGAAGTTTGGAATTATTGGATTTGGTAGAATAGCCCATAAATTTGCTAAGAGTATAGAATATACTGATGAAGGAGAAGTGTATGCAATTGCATCTAGATCGTTAAACACACAAGATGATTATATTAAAGATCATCCACAAGTAGTTATTTATAAAACATATGAAGACTTACTTAATGATAGTGAAGTTGAAGCAATCTATATTGCTTTACCACATAAGTTTCATAAAGAATGGGTAATTAAAGCCCTTGAAGCTAAAAAAGCTGTGCTATGTGAAAAACCTGCTGTTTTAGATCATAAAGATCTATTTGATATTAAGAAGGTTTCTATCGATAATAATACCTATTTTTTAGAAGCATTGAAGACAAAGTTTAATGTAGGAAATAAGTACCTTAAACAAGATTTAGAATTAATTGGTAAAGTTAAATCAATAGATGCAAATTTTTGTTTTGATATCTCTGATTATTATGATCCAAGAAACTTTTTGTTTGATCAAGAACAAGGAGGATGTCTAAACGATGTTGGGGGATATTTAATTGGATTTATAATTGGTTTAAATAATACTAAACTTGAAAATATATCTGGACAAATTGACTTATACAACGGCATTGAAATGCATTTTGATACTACATTCCAATTTGAAGATGGAATGATTGCAACTATTGAGGGGGCAATTAATAAGAATAGAGATAGGTATGCACTAATTATTGGCGAACATGGGCAAATAATGGTTCCGATGTTCAATCGCATTACAAACTACGTTATCTCCCTAAATAATGGAGAAGTTATTGAGAGATCGTATCCAATTTATGGAGATGATATGACTATGGAGATTCAAGAAATCATTAATGATGTAAGAGATGGGAAGATAAATAATGATACGCATAGTATTGATGACTCAATTCGAATTCAACAGATAATAGAGATGATTCGAAACAATTCAAATAAAATGCTTTTAGAAAATATTAAAGGAGAATAGGATGGATACTTTATACTTAGAGAATGAATTATCGTTTGATAGTTTTACTCATTTAGATGGATTTAAAGTCGCAAATGAAATATTAGATCGCGTTAAAAGAGAAAACTTACGAAGAATTGGTGTCAGAGTTTTAATAAATAATGAGATTATCTTTCAATATTTAATGGATGGCAAAAATGATGCATCTTGGAATGATAAAAAGCAAAATACTGTCTTGGCTACCAAACATTCTTCATATTATGTATTTGAATATGCTACTAATAATGGGAGTTATCCTGGTGTAGAAAATGATGAAAATCATGTGATATGTGGCGGTGGTTTTCCAATTATTGTCAATAATGAAATGATTGGTGTTATTACTGTTTCTGGATTAGTAGATCATAGAGAAGATCATCAATTGATTATTGATGCGTTATATAGGTTAAAAAGGGGTGAGTTATAATGAAATTGGGATTATTAGGTACTGGTATGATGGTGCAATATGCACTTACAGTATTAAAAGATTTTGATTTTGAATATATGTCAATATTGTCGACAGTAAATTCATTAGAAAAAGCTAGTGAAATTGCTAAGTACTTTAACATAAATAAAATACATACTGATTATGATGAAATGTTAAGAAGCGAAGTAGACACGATATATGTAGCATTACCAAATCATTTACATTTTGAATTTGCTAAAAAGGCATTACTAGCCGGGAAACATGTAATTATTGAAAAACCAATTACTGCTAACCAAAGGGAATTAGACCAATTAAAAATTATTTCAAATCAATTAGGATTAGTCATGGTTGAAGCAATGAATGTGCATCATCTTCCAACATATAAACATTTAAAAGAATCACTATATAAAGTAGGTAGTATTAAAGTTGTTAGTTTCAATTATTCACAATATTCATCTAGATATGATGCTTTCAAAAAAGGAGAAATATTGTCTGCCTTTGATTATACCAAGGCTGGAGGGGCTTTGATGGATATAAATGTTTATAATATTCATGGCGTAATTGGGTTATTTGGTAAACCAAAGCGAGTTAACTATATGGCTAACATTGAGAAAAATATTGATACATCAGGGATATTAACTTTAGATTATGGAAGTTTTAAAGCGGTATGTATTGGGGCTAAAGACTGTGGAGCGCCTGTTGTATTGACAATTCAAGGAGATTTAGGAAACATTAGGATTTATACACCAATTTCTGGCATTACTTCGTATGAATTTGTTGATAATAAAGGAAATATCGAAACGTACGAAGAAGAAAACTTTGTGCATCGTTTATATTATGAGTTTAAAGAATTTGTACGTATTATTGAGCAAAAGGATTTTGTTGCTGCCAACAAGCTTATGGAGCTAAGTAGCCTAGCTGTATCAATTATGACAGAGGCTAGAGCTCAAGAAGGGATTGTATTCACTAATGATAGATAATAAATTAGTGATTGGGTTTATTGGAAATGGTAAAAGCACAAATCGTTATAATATGCCATTTGTTTTAAAAAGACCAGATAAGGTTGTTTGTAAAACTATCTATGCAAGAGATTTATCTAAAACAGAATGGGACAGAATACCTGGAGTTAAGTATACTGATGATTTGCATTGTTTATTACATGACCCTGAAATAGATTTAATTATGGTTTCAACTGGGCATGACACACACTACAAATTCACTAAGATAGTACTAGAGGCTGGAAAGCATTGTATGTGTGAGAAACCATTTATGGAAACTGCGGAGCAAGCAAGAGAACTATTTGCATTAGCCAAAGAAAAAGGATTATTCCTACAAGCATTTCAAAACAGGAGATTTGACTCAGATTTTCTAACAGTACAAAGAGTAATAGAATCTGGTAAACTAGGTGAAATAATTGAGGTTGAGATGGGATTTGATTATTATCGTCCAGAAATACCTAACATGATAAAGGAGTACCGCCCAGAATGGTCATATTTATATGGTCATGGGTGTCATACCATTGACCAAGTATTATCATATTGGGGTAAACCAAAGCGAATAGTATATGATGTTAGACAACTACTAGGAACTGGTCGTATGAATGATTATTTTGATTTGGATATGTTTTATGATAATGGCTTAAAGGTCTCTGTTAAATCTAGTTATTTCCGTATCAAACCAAGGCCATCATTTATTGTTTATGGGAAAAATGGAATGTTTGTTAAGGAGACAAAAGATCGTCAGGAAGAGCATCTTAAATTATTTCATATGCCTACAAACAAAGATTTTGGTTTGGATGAGCCTGGTCATTATGGTACAATTACTTATGTAGATAATCAGGGGCAATATCATGAAGAAAAAGTGATTAGTGAAATTGGAGATTATGCTATGATTTATGATCATCTGTATGATTCTATTGTCTTAGGTAAAGAAAAACTGATTAAGGATGAAGATACTATTTTACAACTTGAAATATTAGAAGCCGGGGTCAAAGATCTAAAATAAAAGCTTGATTTAATCGAGCTTTTTTATATTAAATAGATAATTATGTCGGAATTTGTCGAACGTATTTATTTGCAGTTTTAAGGTAATTTTTGTAGAATAATGTCATAGAGAACTATAGTAGAAAGGAACTGACTATGATAAAGGAAACAATTAAAAAGAATTATAATGTCACCGCTAAAGAAATAATTGAAATTGAAGGTGGATGGTCTGCAAAGGCTTATGTTATTAATGCCTATAGAAAAAAATATTTTTTAAAAGTTTATATGAAGAGCAATAAGAACTACAGAGAATGGACTAAAAACATTGATGTATATGCTCCAATTATGAATTTGTTATCAGAACAAAAAGAGTTTGAAAAAAGAATATCAAAAGTTAAACTAACAGTTGATGGTAAATATAAAGTTGAGTTGAAAGATTGTACAATAATGTTATATGAGTTTATTAATGGAGTAACAATCAGAAATAATGATTTGGATGATTTTCAAAAAGCTGAGCTTGGGCAAATTATCGGGATATTGCATAAACAGGATGTTGGTAACTTTTTTGACTTAGCCCCAATTACTGAAGACTATAATGTGTGGTTTTGCCAGGAGATACTAAATGTATTATTAAAAACGACAAAAGTGCCAAAAGATATAAGTCACCTAGTTGAGCAAAATAAAGTGGAGCTAATACAATTAGTTGAAAACACAACTTTATTAGCGAATGCTATTAAACTAAGAGAAGTTGAAAATGTGTTATGCCATACTGACATACATGGTTGGAATTTGATGCAAGGTGATAGATTGTGCCTAATAGACTGGGAAGGTATCAAATTAGCTCCAAGAGAAGCAGATTTGTTTGGAATAAAAGGTGAAAATTGGCTATCTGGTTGTTACAATATTGTAATGAAGGAGTATAGAAAGTATCACCCAGATTATGAGATGGATATGCAGTTATATGAGTTTTATATGTATCGAAGAATGGCAGAAGATATTTGGGCATCTTTAGAGAGACTAATCTATGATGATATAAATTCTGAAGAGTGTAAAAAAATAATGAACTCGATTACTGATATGTGCAGAATATTGCGAGAAGAAGATTATATAAAATAATTATCATGTACTTCATTACATATTTATGAAAGCAGCATCTAGAATGCTGTTTTGTATATTTGTAAATGATGTGAAACAGTTTTATATATAAAAAGTGATATTTATATTAGTTTATATTTAAGGAGTAGTTGTCTTTGTTCTTTCGGTGTTTTATAGTTCAGTACAGCCATAGGGATATTATTCGATCTCTT
>JAVBUP010000007.1:0-2610 GCA_031555175.1 Coprobacillaceae bacterium | reverse complement strand
GACACATATTGTGCAACATGGAGAGAAAGAATATCCCAATAATCTAGTATTCAACCTTATTATACTTTAGGATTATCCGATGTCTATATTGAGTTAGTAAAGTCTCATTAAAAACTTTACAAATACATTATACGAGGAGAGAGAAAAATGGAATTAGAAAGCATTGGGATTTGGATTGCAGTAGGAGTTTTATTTATCTTAGCGTTAATTTTAGTGGCTTCAACAATTAAGATTGTGCCACAATCTAATGCTTATGTAGTAGAGAGATTAGGAGCATATAACAGAACAGAAAGTGTTGGATTACATATATTTATTCCAATACTTGATCGTGTAGCAAAAAAAGTATCATTAAAAGAACAAGTAGTTGATTTTGCCCCGCAACCAGTTATCACAAAAGATAATGTTACGATGCAAATAGATACAGTTATTTATTTCCAAATAACAGATCCAAAATTATTTACTTATGGGGTTGTTAGACCATTGAATGCAATTGAAAATTTAACAGCAACAACATTACGTAATATTATTGGGGATCTTGAATTAGATGAAACGCTAACTTCTAGAGATATCATTAATACACAAATGAGAGCTATCTTAGATGAAGCAACTGACCCATGGGGAATTAAAGTTCACCGTGTGGAAGTAAAAAATATTATTCCACCTCGTGATATTCAAGAAGCTATGGAGAAACAAATGAGAGCTGAACGTGAAAGACGTCAAGCAATTCTTAAAGCAGAAGGAGAAAAAGCTGCAGCTATCTTAACTGCAGAAGGAGAAAAAGAATCAGTAATACTAAGAGCATCTGCAGAGAAAGAAGCGGCTATTGCTAAAGCTGAAGGGCAAGCAGAATCACTTCGTTTAGTATTAGAAGCACAAGCGCATGGTATTCAATATATCAATAATGCAAAACCAGGTGCTGCATATGTGCAATTAAAAGGATTTGAGGCATTAGAAAAATTAGCGGATGGTCAATCAACTAAGATTGTGATTCCTAGTGATCTACAAGGATTGGCTGGTATTACAACATCTATTGCTGAGATAGTAAAAAAAGATAAATAGTTAGTGATTAAAAGTAACTAGGTGTTGGCGATACATTCGAGCAGTATACGACATTCTAATTACTTTTTATTGTTTATAATGATATAATTATAGTGAGGTGATAAAAATGTATAGAAAACTATATCATGGTACATTATTTATAAATGATGAAAAAATAACTGATCAAGCTTTTGGTGTTGGTATTATATGTCCCTATAATTTCAGCTTTTCTGATTCAGATATAACTATAAAATCTATTATGGGAGTAGAAATGATTTCATATGAGGATATAAGCGAAGTTACTTTATCATTAGTAGGAAGGCTAGGAAGATCATTTTTGACTGGATGTAATCTTGATTTGATTATTGTAGACAAGAATGGAAATGAATCTCGCTTTGAATTTCCCCCAACAAACGCAATTAACCAGTTAAAAGATATACTTAGTAAAGCCTGGTTAGAAGTAAAAGATCCTTATGATTTATATAAAGTATTAAAGCAATGCAATAATGGCTCAGAAAGCTTTGCAAGATATTTATCAGCAGATATTAATAAGTATAAGAAAAAATTTGGTATAGAAAATCCACGTGTTGGATATGATTTAGAGCAGTAATATTGATAGTAAGAATCGAAAAAAGTAAGATTATTAAATCTTACTCTTTTTCATAAATAATGCGATCAATTATGCCGTAACTTAGTGCTTCATTAGCTGTCATGAAATTATCGCGATCTGTGTCTCTAGTAATTGTTTTTAATGATTGACCAGTATTATCAGCTAACATTTGGTTTAGCGCCTTTTTTTGGGCAACGATTCTCTTGGCTACTATTTCTATTTCAGTGGCTTGACCCTGTACACCACCAAGTGGTTGATGAATCATTACCTCACTATTAGGTAGTGCTAATCGTTTACCTTTAGTACCACCTGCTAATAAAAATGCAGCCATGCTTGCACACATACCAATGCAAATTGTTGATACATTACATTTTAGATAATGCATAGTATCATAAATAGCCATCCCAGCGCTTATACTGCCGCCAGGTGAGTTGATATACATAAAGATATCCTTCTTAGGATCCTTTGCTTGTAAGAATAAAAGTTGGGCAATAATGACGGATGAAAGTTGATCGGTTATTTCGCCAGTTAACATAATTATTCTTTCTTCAAGTAGACGGGAGAAAATGTCATATGCTCTTTCTCCTTCATAATTTTTTTCGATAATTGTAGGAATGATATTCATAAAGGAACCTCCTATTTAAGTATATTCAAATCTAAGAAATATATACAAAACTGTATGTGATAATAGAAAATAGATGTCCTTATTTGATAATGTTTATTGTACATTTATAGATTAGCTTGGAGGCATATGAAAATGGTAGCGCATTACTAATAAGATTATGTGAAAAAAAGCACATATGCCTAAGTATCTTTTATTCTTGTATATTTGTAAATGATGTGAAACAGTTTTATATATAAAAAGTGATATTTATATTAGTTTATATTTAAGGAGTAGTTGTCTTTGTTCTTTCGGTGTTTTATAGTTCAGTACAGCCATAGGGATATTATTCGATCTCTTA
>JAVBUP010000045.1:0-9125 GCA_031555175.1 Coprobacillaceae bacterium | reverse complement strand
GACACATATTGTGCAACATGGAGAGAAAGAATATCCCAATAATCTAGTATTCAACCTTATTATACTTTAGGATTATCCGATGTCTATATTGAGTTAGTAAAGTCTCATTAAAAACTTTACAAATACATTATACGAGGAGATAATCTATGAAAATACTAGTATGCGATGATGAAGAAAAACTTAGAGTAATTATTGGTGATTTCTTAACTAATGAGGGTTATGAAGTGGTTGAAGCTAGTAATGGATTAGAAGCTTTAGAGTTAGTAAAGGAAGATAAGCATATTGATTTAGTTATTCTAGATGTAATGATGCCTAAAATGGATGGTTGGATGGCATGTCAAAAGATTAAAGAAATTTCCAATGTTCCAGTAGTTATACTGACTGCTAAATCCATGGAATATGATGAGGTGTTTAGCTTAAATATTGGTGCTGATGAGTATATATCTAAACCGTTTAAACCATTAGTATTAGTAGCTAGAGTTAATGCATTACTTAGACGAAATAATGAACATGCTACTACATATAAAATAGATGATAGTTTTGTTATTAAGAATGAGAGCCATGAGGTAATAATTAATAATAACCAAATTGAACTTACTCCAAAAGAGTATGAAATATTGTTGTATTTATATGAGAATAAAGGGATACTTTTTACAAGAGAACAACTATTAGATGCTATTTGGGGATTAGATGCCTATGTTACAGAAAGGACTGTAGATACTTGCATTACGCGACTTCGTAATAAATTAGAAGATCGAAAGGAATGCATTAAAACTATCCGCGGCTTTGGGTACAAATTTGATGTCAATTTTAAAGTATAAGACCATTCGTTCAAGGTTATTTATTCAAACTAATGGGCTATTAATATTATTTGCTGGAGTATTAGTAATTAGTAATACTTTCTTTTTAGAAGATTTTTATCGAAATCGTCATATTAAGGAATTAAATAGTTATGCACAAGAAATAGATAATTTATCTTTAGATAAATCATATTTTGATATGAGCGATTATTTACAATATATTGCTAATGCTTATAACGTGAATATTACAATTCAAACACAAAATAGTCAGCCGCAATATATAAGTAATATTGGAGTTCGTAAGAATAATGTATTTCTTGCTTTTAATACAGAATATGGAAATGATGGAAGAATAGACTTAGGTAATTATGTTGAGATATCTAGGAGAGGCTATTCTGAGAAAGCAGCGGTTGTAATTCAAAAAAATGAAAGCACAAATCTAGAGAGGTTAATATTGTATTATCAAATGGATAATACGGATATTACGACTCTATCAACATCTCTAGCTGCTATCACTGCTAGTATTGGTATTACTAATACGTTCATTATCTATATTACAGCTATTTTATTAATAGTCGGAGCAATAATAGCTTTTATAATTTCTAAGAACTTTAGTGAACCAATCGTAGAAATATCAAATGTAGCAACACGCATTGCATCATTAGATTTTAGTGGAGAATGTTCTAATTATACTATTGATGAACTAGATAAATTAGGAGCAGACATTAATGAATTAAGTAGTAAGCTTAAACAAACGATATCGTCATTAAATGTTGAGTTAGAAAGAGAAAGAGCAGTTGAGAGAATGCGAAAAGAGTTTATTAGTAATGTTTCGCATGAGCTTAAAACGCCAATCTCTATTATTGATAGTTATGCTGAAGCTTTAAAAGTAAATATAAATAGTAATAAAAAAGATACTTACTTGAATGTAATAATTGAAGAGACGGATAAGATGAATAGACTAGTAAAAGAATTACTCGATTTGTCAAATTTGAATTCTGGAAGATTTACAATAAATAAAGAACACTTTGATATCTTGGATTTAATTAATAAAATTACTGCTAAATATGATTCTATATTTATGGAAAAAAGTATAGAGTTTGATGTATCTGGCTTATCTTCTATAGTTGTTGATGCCGATCCATACCGTATAGAACAAGTAATTATTAACTATTTGAATAATGCTATTTCATATGTGGATGATCGTAGGGTTGTTGCTTTATCAGTAATAGAAGAAGAATCAAAAATTCGTGTTGAAATATTTAATTCTGGAATAGAAATTGATGATGATACAATGAGTAGGATTTGGGAAAGTTTCTACCGAGCAGATAATGCTAGGGATAGAAGTAACAGTAATTATGGGTTAGGTCTGTCGATAGTAAGTGGAATTATGAATCAACATGGGACTCAATTTGGGGCTTATAACACAATGGATGGACCGGTATTCTATTTTGAATTAGATAAAAATATGAAAATATAGAGAAATATGGAGAAGTGAATTACTTCTTCTTTTTTCTGTAGAGGTAATATAAATCAAGAATAGGCATTAAGTTAGTGATATGTTATAATATGACAAGGAGTGATGTTGAATGAAAAAACATGAACAATACAAAACAGAATATGTTGAAAAATCAATGCAAGAGCCAATTACACGAGCTAAAGTAATAATTGATTGGATAGTTAATCTAATTTTCGTTGGAATAGGTTTTTTGATTTATAATTATTATCCAATTCCAAGTATAAAAATATATTTAATTTGGCTAACTTGTGTAAATCTATTATGCTTTATTATAACTAATATTTATATGTTGAAAGAAGAGCGTGGACAAAATAGAGGTAGGTTTTTATATAAAGCTGTTACAGCACTAAATAAATCGCTCTCACTATTTATATTCTCTAGTATGTTTACTCAATTCCATACAGATAATAATTGGGTTATTCTATGGGTTTATCTGTATCCTTTTATTTTATGGATGATAGTTCAAGCATATTCTGTACTATCAAAAATAAGTAGAGGAGATTATAAGAAGAAAACTGATGAAGAAATACTTCGAAAATACACTAGAAATGCAATATTTTTTGGGGTATTTAATTTTGTTATAACATTTTTCTTTGGAAAAGAAATGAAATTTCAGGAAGTATTGGCAGCGATGGTGTTGTTTTATCTAGCTGCCGCTGATGCTTATATTATAGTATCTAATTTTATAAGATATTTTTATGCTAAAAAACCACAATAAAAGCTTCGGTGAAGCTTTTTTGTTTTACATTCTAAAAGAAATTCTTTACAATAATATTAAGGAGAGATCGTATGAAAGATATAGTTTATGTAACAGGGCATAGAAATCCTGATTCGGATTCAATTTGTTCAGCGATAGGATATGCTTATTTCTATAATAAGACTACTAGAGGTAGCCGAGCTGAAGCGGTTAGAATAGGGAATATTAACAACGAAACACAATATATATTAGATTATTTTAAGGTGGAAGAACCAAGATTATTAAAGACTGTTAAATTAAAAGTAGAAGATTTAGATTATGATCGTACTACAATGTTTTCTAGTGATCTAACACTTAAAACTGCTTGGGATTTAATGAAGCAACAAAATACTAAGTCTGCTCCAATTTTAGATGAAAATCAACATATGTTGGGACTATTATCGACAACAAATATAATTCAGGGCTTTATGGATGAATGGGATAGTGATACATTGGCTAAAGGTAAAACACCAATTGTTAATATAATTGATACACTACAAGCTAAAGTTTTAACTGCTCATGATAAGCATGCGATTATTACAGGAAATTTAATAATTGCAGCAATGGATCCAACATTGGCAGAAGAATACATCCATCAAGGCGATGTTGTGATTGTCGGTGGAGGTAGATTTGCGGCAATTGATTTATTACTTGAAAAGAAAGTGAGTTTGATTATATTAACTGGGGGATATGAGCTAACTGCTCCATATATTGAAAAAGCTCGTGATGCCAAGGTTAGTGTGATAACTACACAGCTTGATTCATATCGCGCTTCACAGATTATAGTACAGGCAGTACCAGTAGAATATGTGATGCAAAAGGGAAATATCCTAACATTCACAACTGATGATCTATTAGAAGATGTTAAGGATGAGATGTCAAAGAGTAGATTTAGAAGCTATCCAGTTGTAGATTTGTCTGGCAGAGTAGTTGGAGCGATGTCAAGGTTTCAGTTGATTAATGAGGGAAAGAAAAAAGTTATCCAAGTAGATCATAATGAGCGTGGACAGTCCATTGATGGTTTAGAGCAAGCGGAAATTATTGCTATTATTGATCATCACCGTGTAGCTGATATTCAAACTACATCACCAATTTACTTTAGAAATGAACCATTGGGGTCAACTGCAACAATAGTTGCTAAGTGCTTTGATGAGCAGGAGTTAGAAATGCCTAAAGAGATAGCAGGGGTATTATTGGGAGCAATTATATCAGACACATTGTTGTTTAAGAGCCCAACTAGTACACCACAAGATACTAAATATGCAAAGCGTTTAGCTAAAATAGCGGATGTTGATATTGTAGATTTTGCACAAGAAATGTTTAAAGTGGGTACTTCATTAAAAGGTAAAACTGTTGAACAAATCTTTAAACAAGATTTTAAAAAATTCATGGTTGGGGAATTTAAAGTTGGTATTGGCCAAGTTACTACTATGGATATTGAAGGATTTATGGAATTTAAAGATGATATGTTACGTTATATGAAGAGTGAGGCTGAAGCTGAGGGGTATGCATTTACGCTATTACTTCTAACAGATATTATTAATAGTGGATCACAGTTATTTGCTGCTGGTAGACGAAAAGATATAGTAGAGGCAGCATTTAATGTTAAGTTAGTAGATGATACTGTTTATGTGCCAGGAATCTTATCTCGTAAGAAGCAAGTAATTCCGCCATTAACAAACGCGATTGAGAGAGAATAACAAAATTCTCTCTTTTTTTATATTATTTGCTATAATCACCTAAAATTAGACAAATGATGAGATAGTTCGACAATTATTTACAACAATAATTTCTTATTATCTTTTTTAGTGTTCTTATATTCATTAGAATTGAGATAGGTAAGTGTATAGAAAGGGGAACTATGCTCATACCATTTAATCCTATTGGGGTAAAAAATATAGAAATAATACACTTACATATGAACCCAAGTATGATAAAGATAAAAAGAAAAAGTAAACATTCATCAACTATGGTAATTGTACATATTGGCAATCCAAATATAAGATTCATTCAAGTTGTTGAAGATTACTCATTCTCGTATATAAAGTTAATAAAGTGAAGAAACAAAACCAATACTCATGAATAAAATAGCAGGGGGAGGTGTCGCTATGAATCGTTGGACTAAATTTGAAATATCACTAGTTAATGGAGAGAGAATAGTTATTTGCCCAAATGATAAAGTAGTATTCAGAAAATCTAGCAATGGAATTGGTAGAAATAATGATAACTGTAATTTATGCTTTAATGAGGAGAACTTAATCCGTTTTATTGAACAAACATGTAATACCTGCAGTATAATTGAAATAAACAAAAACTGTGAGACAATTTATGTGTTGGTTAAGCAAATCTGTACTGTTGTTGCTAGATATGATTAAAAAAAGTCGTAAGATCTGTAATACAGAGCCTTACGACTTTCTTATTAATATTCTCCCATTGCGATCATTGCAGATACAACTTTTTCGAAACCAGCTACATTTGCACCTGCTATTAGGTTGTAACCCAATCCATATTTTTTACTCGCATCTACACTGCTGTGATAGATGTTTTTCATTATATCTTCTAAACGAGCATCTACTTCTTCTCGAGACCATGCTAAACGCATACTGTTTTGAGACATCTCTAAACTTGAAACAGCTACTCCACCAGCATTGGCAGCTTTTCCAGGAGCAATAATAACGTTGTTTTCCATCAATAATGTAGTAGCAAATTTTGATGTCGGCATATTTGCCCCCTCAACAACATATTTACACCCATTTTTAATTAATTTCTTCGCATCATCTGCGCTTATTTCATTTTGTGTTGCACAAGGCACAGCAATATCACATGCAACTCCCCAAGGCTTTTCGTTAGGATAGAACGTTGCGTTAAATCTAGTAGCATAATCACTTAACTTACTGTTACCGGCACGCATCTCTGTTAGGAAAGCGAATTTTTCTTCAGTATTGATTCCAGCTTCATCATAGATATATCCATCGCGCCCAGAAATTGTTACAACTTTTGCACCCATAGCTGACGCTTTCATGCATACACCCCAAGCAACATTCCCATATCCAGAAACCGTAAGTATTTTTCCATTAATATTATCACCTAAATCATCTAGCATTTCTTTTGTATAATACATTGCACCAAAACCAGTTGCTTCTGGGCGAATTTGTGATCCGCCATAATTAATTCCTTTTCCAGTCAAAACACCGTTCTCAAATGAGTTTCTAATGCGTTTATATTGTCCAAACAAATAACCAATCTCTCTAGCACCTACACCAATATCTCCAGCAGGCACATCAACATTAGGACCGATATGACGATATAATTCTGTCATGAAGCTTTGGCAAAAACGCATAACTTCTTGATCGGATTTGCCCTTAGGATCAAAGTCACTGCCACCCTTTCCGCCGCCAATTGGAAGTGAAGTTAATGAATTTTTAAAAGTTTGCTCGAACCCTAAAAATTTTATAATACTTTGATTTACACTTGGATGAAAACGTAAACCACCTTTATATGGTCCTATCGCACTATTGAATTGTACACGGTAGCCTCTGTTTACATTTACTTTACCAGAGTCATCAGTCCAAGGTACTTTAAATGTAATTATTCTTTCCGGTTCTATTACTCTTTCCAATATCGCCATTCTTTCATATTCTGGGTGAGCAATGATTAGTGGTTTTAGTGATTCTAAAACCTCTTCAACTGCTTGAATGAATTCTGGTTCATGATTATTTTTTATTTTTACTTCAGCCAATACTTTTTCAATATAGTTCATAACACTTCCTCCTATTACTTTTATATATTATAGACTTTTTTCTACAAAAATAGAATAATGCTTCGACAAAAAATTCAATTTTTGTTAAGAACTTCCTAAAAATGATTTGGTATAATATTATTTGTAAGCGAAAGCTTATAACCAGCATTTTCTTTTGGTAATAGTCTTTGTTGGTTGTATTTCTCTCTAATTTGGTATTAGATACCATGAAAAACATATGGATTTCCCCCCATATGTTTTTTCATATTTACGTATTAATATCAGCCAACATATGGTATAATACATAAGATTAAGAGGTGATTTTATGACTCAAAAAACTAGAATATTACTTAGATCAACTCTACTATGGATTTTTGATGGTTTTGCATCTGCAGCCGCAATAGTAGTTGCGTTTATTATAAGATTTGATGGTAATGTTCCCCCAGTTTGGGAAAATGCATATGCTGAGATAATACCACCAGTTGTAATATCAACATTATTAATGTGTGGTGTTTTTAAACTTAATAAAAGTTTATGGAGATACGCAAGTATTGCTGAACTTGTAGATGTAGTAAAAGCTACAGCGTCATCTGATGCATTATGCGCAACCGTACTTACATTTATGGGGTTCAAATTGCCAAGAAGCATATTTGTTTTATATCCAATATTTTTATTGATTTTTATTGGTGGCGGGCGTTTTGCTTATCGTTTATTTAGACAATTCCGTCTTGGGGGATTAGAATTAAATGTTCAAAACGTCATGATTATTGGTGCTGGTGATGCAGGAAGCATGTTAATTAAAGAGATCCAAAACAGTGCTAATGTTAATAAAAATGCTGTTTGCGTTATTGATGATGATAATATGAAACTTGGGAAAACAATCCACGGTGTGCCGGTTGTTGGGAGCCGAAGCAATATTCTTGATAGTGTTAAAAAATATAATATTAAAGAAATATATATTGCACTTCCATCTGCTGATAAGGGACAAATCAAGCGAATTCTTGATATTTGTAAAGAAACGAAATGCAAATTACAAATACTACCAGGGATTTATCAGCTAATCTCTCAAAATGCCTTTGCTAATTTGCGTGAAGTGCAAATTGAAGACTTATTAGGAAGAGAACCTATTACTGTTGAGCTTGGTGAAATTATGGGATATATAAGTAATAAGGTAGTAGTTGTTACAGGTGGTGGTGGTTCGATAGGTAGCGAATTATGTCGTCAAATTGCTAAAGTAAATCCTAAACAATTAATAATTATCGATATATACGAGAATAATGCTTATGATATTCAAAATGAATTACTACGTAGTAATCCTGATTTGGATTTAGTTGTCTTAATTGCAAGTGTCAGAGAACTAGCTAGAATAGATGAAATCTTTGAGAAATACCGCCCAAATATTGTATTTCATGCAGCAGCTCATAAACATGTGCCACTTATGGAGGTTAGTCCTAAAGAAGCAGTTAAAAATAATGTATTTGGAACATATAATGTTGCGAAAACAGCAGATAAATATGGAGTAGAAAGATTTGTATTAATATCTACTGATAAGGCAGTTAACCCAACGAATATTATGGGTGCTACAAAAAGATTGTGTGAAATGATTGTTCAAACTCAAGGTAGAAAATCAAAAACTCAATTTGTCGCAGTTAGATTTGGAAATGTTTTGGGATCTAATGGGTCAGTAATACCGCTATTTAAAAAGCAAATTGAAAAAGGTGGACCAGTGACAGTTACACATCCAGATATTATTCGTTATTTCATGACTATTCCTGAGGCCGTTTCGCTAGTGCTACAAACAGGAGCATTTGCAAAAGGTGGAGAAATATTTGTATTAGATATGGGGGATCCAGTAAAAATAGTAGATTTAGCGACGAATCTAATTAAATTATCTGGATATCAGCCAAATGTTGATATTATGATAGAGTTCACTGGATTAAGACCAGGAGAAAAACTATTTGAGGAACTTTTAATGGATGAAGAAGGAATGCGTAAGACTAGAAATAAGTTGATATATATAGGGTCTCCAATTAAATTCGATGCTGATTTATTTGAAGAACAGTTAGAGACTTTGCGCGCTGATGCTTATAATCCAGAAAAAGATATAAAACAATCAGTAGCTGCAATAGTAGATACATATAAGATAACTAATAACTAGAATAAAACCAATTTTGGTTTTATTTTTTAGTATGATAATTTGTCAAATCAAGTGCAACACCTAATATAAGTGATAATTATTTATTACCTCGTTAGGTGTTTTATAATTAATACATTTTCTTGGTCTATTGTTTAATAAATCAAGTTTGCTATTCAAATCATTTATATCTACTT
>JAVBUP010000002.1:0-81969 GCA_031555175.1 Coprobacillaceae bacterium | reverse complement strand
ATCAACCATCTGCATCGTTTTTTTATTCGCATTAGAATGTTTAGAAATCATAGTTATCACCTATCTATATTATATCAAATATCCTTTTATCACTGTATAAAAAAAGACAAAGTACCTCAATACTTTGTCAACAGTCTGACTTCTACATAAGTAGAAGTTTTTTAAATTAAAAAACCTCATCGTAATGAGGCAATTAGTATTTTTAAAACCTATCCTTGTAAACCACTAGATTGGCGTTGCATATTTTCGATTACAACATCATAAATATCGCCTAATGATGCGCAGTATTCAAGTACCATCCAAGGCGTATTAGTATGAAAATGGATTTTGATTAACTCATCATCTCCTACAGCTAGTAAGCAATCGCCTTCGATATTTTGAGTAATATAATTAGTAATATCATCCTCGCTTAAGTTTGTACCAGTTATTAATAATTGTGTATCATATTTGAATTCTAACATAGATATTTTCTCCTTTATTTTTTAAATAGTTTACTAAATAACCCAACAGATTCCTTGTTTTCGCCATTAACAATGATGTCTGTCACATCTTCAAAAGTCTTGGCATTATAAAAATTAACTGTGACATCATTATTTAAAGTAATAATAGCGTAAGTGGGTTTCATATAACTAAATGATTTAGGATGAGTTATACTCCCTGGATTAATAACATGGATTCCAGAAATTTCATTATACATAGGTTTATGAGTATGACCAAAACACACAATATCACAATTATCTTTTTTTGCAATTTCTAGAAGTCTTGTGGTATTATTGCCCTCAACTTGTTCTAGATGACCATGTGTTATAAAAAACTTGTGTTGTCCGATATTTATTACTTCTTGAGAGTTATACGATGCATCATCATTATTTCCTCTTACGCATATAAAATTATTTAAGACTGAATTATCATCTTTGTATTGATAATCACCACAGAATATGAAATTAGTGCAATCATGATTTAAATCATAGATTTGCTTTAAAAGTTTTTCATTATTATGGGCATCACTTATTACTAATACTCGCATCATAGTTATCACCTGTACATATTTTATCATAGGAGTATTTATTTCGCAAAATGTTTATATTTTATTTATGGTTTTGTGGTATGATTAGATAGGTAAAGAGGTGTAATTATGGAACATTTTATAGAGTTTAGAGATGTGACAAAAATATATAAAGTTGGTGATATTGAGATACAAGCATCTGCGGGTATCAATTTTCAATGTAATAAAGGAGAATTTGTGGTGATTGTTGGTCCATCAGGGGCTGGTAAGACTACATTACTAAATATATTAGGTGGAATGGATACGGCGACAGCTGGTGAAATGATTGTTGATGGTAATGATATTGTTAAGTATTCGGAAATTGATTTGACATCATACCGTCGTAATGACATCGGTTTTGTGTTTCAATTCTATAATTTGGTACAAAATTTAACTGCTATTGAGAATATTGAGTTGGCTACTCAGATATGTAAAAACCCTCTTAATCCAGAGGAAGTCTTATGTGATGTTGGACTGGAGTTAAGACGCGATAACTTCCCAGCGCAAATGTCTGGAGGAGAGCAACAACGTGTTGCTATTGCGAGAGCAATAGCTAAAAATCCAAAGTTATTATTATGCGATGAGCCGACTGGTGCTTTGGATTATCAAACTGGGAAGACTATTTTAAAGCTGTTAAAGGGCTTATGTGATGAATATCAAATGACAGTAATTATTATTACTCATAATGCCGCTTTAGCAGAAATGGCTAATCGTGTTGTTAAGTTAAAAAATGGAAAAGTAGATCATATGTATATCAATGATAATCCAAAAGATATTGATATCATTGAATGGTAGACTATGAATAAAACATATTTTAGGAATATAAAAAGGATGATTTCTAAAACGAAATCACGCTTCATTTCGATTTTAATTATCACGGCCCTAGGAGCTGCATTCTTTGCTGGTCTGAGATCTACGCCAGTAGTAATGTATCATAGTATAAGTGAATATTTAAAAGATAATAATTTTTCTGATATTACAATCTTAACAAATTATGGTTTTGATGAAACAGATTTAGATATAATTAAAAGCACTACTGGTGTTAAAAGTGTACAAGCAGGCTATAGAATTGATGCTTTGATGACACTTGGGGATTTGGAGGGTGCAGTATCTGTTTATTCACTTCCTGAAGAAACCGAAAATGGGATAAATTCACCGGTGTTAAAGGATGGAAGATTGCCAGAAAATGGGTTTGAAGTATTAGTAGATAACGCGTTAAATTTTAAGGGGGAAAACGTTAGAATTGGAGATAAGATTACTTTAGCCAATGATAACTATGAGATAGAAGTAGAAGTTGTAGGATTAGTTTCAGATGTACGATATATCGTTTATCATGAGCGTGGGACAAATTCTCTAGGAACTGGCAAAACTGATGCCTTCATCTTAGTTCCAGAAGTTACTGCTAGTAAGCTTGCGACTGCTAAGGAATTAGAATTTATTCTACCAAATAAAGATAACGTTTATAATGAAGTTTCAATTCAAGTAACAGGAGTAGAAGATTTAGAGATATACTCAGAGGGGTATTTAGAAATAGTTGAAGAAGTTATGGCTAATATTAAAGCTAATTTAGATATTCGTGGAGTAGCAAAACTTGAAGAAATTAAGGATTATTTAAATGAGACATACACAATCTATAATCCATTTGTTGAGTCACTATCTAGCACATCATATTATTATTTAGATCGTACGATGAACGCTGGAATAGAGAGTTTTAATCAAGATGCTGCTGGTATTGCAGCAATTGCACAAATCTTTCCATTGATGTTTTTCTTAGTGGCAGCATTAGTAAGTCTTACAACATTGACTCGTTTAGTTGAGGAGCAACGTACACAAAGTGGAACAATGCTTGCCTTAGGCTATTCGAAGCAAGCTATCGTCATGCAGTATGTAATCTATGCATTTGTAGCTACTATAATTGGATGTATTATTGGGATAATAGGCGGAGAAGCTCTATTCCCAACACTTATTTTAAATCTGTATAAGAATGCCATGTATGATACAAGTGCAATGAAGTTTATTATTGATCAAGATATTATTATAGTAACCGTAATATTATCAATAATAATTGCTATTGGAGCGACTTTATTCGCCAGTGTTAAAGAGTTGATGGCTATGCCAGCAACGATTATGCGACCAAAAGCTCCAAAAATTGGGAAAAGAATTTTACTCGAAAAGATAACTTTTATTTGGAAACGATTATCGTTCAATAATAAAGTAACCATGAGAAATATTTTTAGGTATAAGAAGAGATTCATGATGTCAATTATTGGTATTGCTGGTTGTACAGCTTTATTAGTAACTGGCTTTGGGTTAAAGACTTCAATCTTTGGAATGCTAGATAAACAGTTTGGTGAAATATGGCATTATGAAAGTACAATTAGTTTTAAGAACGCTTTAAACGATGATGAAGTTAATTCGATGACAAAAGAGTTGTTATCCTACGATAAGTTAGATGATGTAATGTTTGCCTATAACAAAGGTGCGGATATTAATAAAGTTGGTGGCAAAAAAGTTATGAGCGCGACTGTTGTTGTTCCAAAGAGTGTTGAAGAATTTGGTCGTTATATAAATCTTCCGATTGAAAACTCAAATGAATATGCTTCTTTAGCCAATAGTAGCGTTGTGCTTTCGCTAAAAGCGGCCGAGCAATTAGATATTGATGTTGGAGACAAGATGGAGATGCTGATAGGTGATAAGCGAATAACTGTAGTAGTTGATGCGATTACTGCTCAACATGTTATGCACTATGTTTACATTAATCCTGAATACTATCAACAGATAATTGGTAATTTAGAATATAATGTTGCATACGCTTTACTAGGCGATATTATTAGTAGTGAAGAAGATAGCTTAGGAAAAGAGATTATGCGTAATGAAAAAATAAGTAATGTTGCCTTTATAGGTGATACCGCTGAATCATTCCACACAAAGTTAAATCAATTAGATTTAGTAACATTTATTTTAATAATTTCGGCTGCAGCCTTAGCGTTTGTTGTTTTATACAATTTAACTAATATAAATATCAATGAGCGTAAAACAGAAATCGCTACAATTAAAGTATTAGGATTCTATCCTAAAGAAGTAGCTGATTATGTGTTTAAAGAGAATGTGCTGTTGGCTATAATTGGTGGAGGAGTTGGATTAGTATTAGGCAGATATATGCATCACTATATTGTTCTCACAGCAGAGACTGAT
Organism: Coprobacillaceae bacterium; assembly: GCA_031555175.1. Taxonomy (GTDB): domain Bacteria; phylum Bacillota_I; class Bacilli_A; order Erysipelotrichales; family Coprobacillaceae; genus JAVBUP01. Next base: position 77,729 of record JAVBUP010000002.1, on the reverse strand, counting down.
ACATTAATGTTCATACGTTATGTTAATTGGGAAAGCTATGTGTATGCAGGGATACTAACGATTGTCTTTACATTAATTATTAATAGATTTATGTCCCGTTATCTTAGAAAAGTAGATATGGTGGAGTCATTGAAAAGTATCGAGTAATAATCGATACTTTTTCTATTATTGTAGCGGTTTTGTTGCAATAGTAATTGTATTATTATCATGCATAAATGAGAGGAGAAAAATGCATGAAGAAAATAAAATTATTTATATGTTTAATGTTAATCGCGGGAGTTGTGATGAAAGCTCCAAAGGTATCGGCAATCAGTGATAACATGAAAGTTGATAATACAACATGGATACCAGTTATGACAGGAAGTCAGTTAGAAATTATTAAGTTACTAGACAATGGTGATGGTATAATTATGTTAGCTACAACAGATACCGACCTTGCGGGCGACTTTACGTCAGCAGGATTCCCTAAAAGTGACGATGGTGGAGATTTTGATGGAATTATTGCAAAATACTCCTATGATGGAGAACTAATTTGGCTGACACGTATTAGTGGAGTTGGTGATGATGCATTTATAAATGTTGCCAAAGCAAGTGATGGATTTGTAATTGTTGGTGAAACGACATCAACTACAATGTTAGTTGGAACGAATACACCAGATTTTACGAAAGATTCAAATTATCATGCACCCCTTATTGTTAAGGTAAACAATAGTGGTGAAGTACAATGGATAAAATCATTCACACGTAGCAACACTGGAAGTTCACAGGCGAATACAGTTGCAGTTGGTACAGATAAAATGGGATATGAAGCATATTACGTGGGAGGCTACTTTGAATACGAGGCTGCAGGAAATGTATATACAGATAGAGGGTTTATTTATCAAATCGATCCGGCCACAGGGTATTTGTTTGAATCATCAAACTTCAACTCAGGAGAGCAAGTTACAGTTTCATCTATTGCTACTAAAGATGATGTAATTGCGGTGACTGGATATTTGGTGGGTTCTGGTCAAGATTTTGATGAGGCATTAGGTTCTTACCGTGGTGGAGATGATGCGTTTGTACTATTATTATCTACAACTGATTTAAGTGTAACGAATGCTAAAATATTTGGAAGTAGTGGAGATGAATCTCCATTTAATATCTACTTTGAAGGTGACTCGTTATACATCTTTGGGGCAACCGATGGGCAAGATTACGACTTTGTTGATGGTAATGGTGGCTTTGATGGATTTGCAGTGAAAATGAATGCTACAACTTTAGCTATTGAAAAAACAGTAATGTTTGGTACAGAGTATGATGATATACAAATGTTTGTTACTAAATCAAGTGCCGGGTTTGTGTTGAACAATATAACTGAAAATGAAGCAGAACTTAAGTTCATAAATAAAGTCATGAGGGTTGACAACGATCTTGAAGTAGTTGAAGATTTTTCATTGACTAGTAATGGTATGATTATGGTATTATCTACAGTTTATGCTAATGGATCGTACTATTTATCTGGGATGTCAGTATCAACTGATGGTGACATAGCTGTAACAATGGACCAAATTCAAAATGGAGTATTCGGATTTATGGTGAAGATATCTTCTACTAATCCTGATAATCCTGGTGGCAATCCAGGAAAATTACCTGATGCTGGTGAGAAAATGATTTCGACATTTAATCTAGTAACTTTAGTAAGTACTTTGGGTATTTGCTATATGTTGATCAAGAAAAGACAAGATGCATAGTTAAGAACGAGAAATCGTTCTTTTTTTTGATTCTAGTTTATTAATCTACCTATTAGTAAGTTAAATTTGTACGAAATACTCTTATTTTTGTTTGTCGAAATAAGTAGTAAAGTAGTAGATTATGTCATTATTTTTTTAGTTTCATTGTTTCTCAAAATAAATAAATATTAAATACTAATTTATTGTTTCTTTTGATATTTAAAAGTGTATAATTAAACTAATTTGCACAAGCATATAATTGCAAATGCATTATGAAGTATAGAGAATGGGTGAGCAAATGAGTGGCTTTTCAGGTAAAAAAATCTTAGTAGTTGACAGTAGTAAAAAAGTCTTGGAGATTATTCATAGGATATTAGAGGCTGATTATGAGGTATATGTATATCAATCTGAAGCAGATGCATTAATCGTTCTAGCTACAATGACGCCTGATCTAATTTTAATGGATATAGAAATGGCCCTAGAAAATGATTATCAATTTCTAAATGTATTAAAAGCTAACTGCAAGCAAACTCCTATTATTTTTCTAACTACTTTTGAGAATCAAGACAGCGATGTTCAAGCACTTACTTTAGGAGCAGTTGATTACGTTATGAAGCCTATTGTGGCTAGTGTGTTAAAATCAAGAGTCCATTTACATTTAGAAGTAGTCATTTATAGGCAAAGCTTAGAAGCACTTGTGGAAGCTAAAACAACGCAGTTAGTGAAGACACAAGATGCAATATTAAATATTTTGTCTAATGTCACATCATTTAGAGATAATGAGACTGGGTCACATATTTTAAGAACGTGCGAATATACACGTTTAATAATTGACGCTCTTCAGCGTTCTAATAACCCTCTGTACTATATTGATGAAAAATATGCACTAGATATCATAAAATCTGCAAAACTTCATGATATTGGCAAAGTAGCTATTCCAGATCATGTGTTATTAAAGCCAACACGATTAACGAAAACTGAGTTTGACATGATAAAAATGCATACGACTCTAGGCGCTGCTATGATTGAAAATGCGATGAATAACTTAGGCAATGTTTCATCATTTCTTAAAACAGCCGATGAGTTAGTCATGACCCATCATGAACGTTGGGATGGTACTGGATATCCTGGTGGATTATCGGGGTATGATATTCCCTTGTCGGGGCGTATAATGGCAATAGCGGATGTATATGATGCATTAATCTCTGCAAGACCATACAAAAAAGCCTTTACCCATGATGAGGCGCTAAATATCATACGTGAAGGATCTGGCACACACTTTGATAAAACTATTATTGAAATCTGCGAAGATATTTTTCCTCAATTTCAGATAATAGCAGAGTTAATTCCAGATGTTGAAGAATATATTTTATAAAAGACTTATTTGAATCTTCTATTTTACGAGAAGATTTTTATTTTCTATATAATTACATAAACTAATTAATCTTTCACTTTTGCTATTGTTTTTAACTGATAAGTGATGTTATAATTCTTGCATGCCTCCATAGTTAAATGGATATAACAAGCCCCTCCTAAGGGCTAGTTGCAGGTTCGATTCCTACTGGGGGCGCCATTAAATTATATCGATAAAATCAACGCTTTTCCGATTATGGAATTGCGTTGATTTCGTTTTTAAGTAGGTAAGGGGACAAAAAAGGGACAGTTTTTTTAGTTTCTTCAATAATTTTAGCTTTGTAGTCAGGAATTACGTGGGCATATACCTTATAGGTAATATTAGGATCTTTGTGTCCTACACGTTGAGAAACACTCATTATATCCATTCCGTTGATCAATAAATGAGTAATATGGCTATGTCTGAAACCATGGTTATCTAAATACTTTACTTGAGATGCTTCTATGAATTTTTTTCTATTATAGTCGATAGCGCTTATTGATAATGGCATATCGAAACCAAAGAGGAATCGCTCCGGTTTCCAGCCGACATATCGTTTCTGTTTCCTCGCATAACTTTGTAAAGCAGCAGCAAGATAATTATCTATTTCAACATACCTATTCATTTTATTTTTAGGTGGATGGATAGAATATTTTTTACCTTTTGTAAATGCTGGAATACTTTTATTAACATATATACTTGTGACTCCAGTTTTGCTATTAACTACTATATCCTTGAATTGAACGCCCCTAGCTTCCCCAATACGTAGACCAGTAGACCATAAGTAAGTAAAAAAAAGCATCCACTTTTCATCATCAATAACCGATATGAATTGTTGAAATTCGTTTACAGACCACACTTCTTTTTCAGTGTTAGTTATTTCGTATGGATCTTTAAATGGTTTTACTAAAGAAAATGGATTACGGTCGATATAGCTATGTAAAAGTCCATAATTAAGAATAGCAGAGAAAACACGTCTAATTGTGTTTAAATAACTTGCTTTAAATTTATTACCATCTTTCTTCTTCATTTTGTATAATTCAGATTGCCAATCTTCAATTTCTTTTGCTGTTATTTTTCTTACCTTTTTCTTCTTAAAATATGGCATAATGAACTTTGCAGTATAACGTTCTATTTTGCTAAGTTGGGTAGGTAATACTTCACTAGTGTGTATTTTAAGATACTCATAGTATAATTGATCCAGTGTGATATCATAATTGTTATTATTTTTTCTGAAGTTTTTCTCTAACTCCATTTCATACTTAGCATCACGTTTTAATGCGAAACCAGCTTTTCTGGCGTTCTTCCTTTTTCCAAAGCTGTCAGTATATTTAAAATCGTAGCCCCACTCTTTCCGTTTTTCATCGTAATAGAGACCGTCTTTTATTTCCTTTTTACTAATAGGATCGTTTTCTGATAATGTATTTATCTCACCATTTACTACCATATTGTAAACCTCCTCATTATTTGATATAATTTAGAGTATAGAAAAAACTATTATCGTCGGGATAATCTTATTTCTATACTTACACTCACGTACCAGGTGAGTGTTTTTTTATTTACTTAACTGTTTGATGATGCCCACAGTTCTGGCATAGCATAACTGTTTTTGTTTTAGTAATAGTTTTCTTTCTCTTTGGAAAGAATAACGCAATTAGTAATCTCGGTATCGTTAAACATATCCATAAGAATATCTCAGCATACCACCAGAATAATAACCACGCTAGAAAACTTCTATGTTTTCACTTTTCACTTACTTCACTCACTAACTGAAACTGAACATTTTGACTGCCACATTTAGGACAAACTTTTACTTCCATAATTAATTCCTCTTTCTTTTTTATATAAGTTCAACAATAAATGTTGTAAACTTTAACATTAGATACCTCAGTTTATTATACTATTCTTGAGTGGTCATTTTGCAATTTGAGCAATAGACACTCATATGTTGATTATATGATGTTCTAAAGGCGTGAGCTGTGTTACCGCAATTTGGGCATTCAAACTCGATATCTTTATCAATCTCTTGCTCTAATGCTAACTCTCCATATTCCATTAGTTTGGCAAATTTTGCAAAATCTTCTTTATTCATTTTAATACCCCTTAGTAATTTTTAATACATTTTTTCAAAACACCAACCACACAAAAATTATTATCATTTAAATCTATAATAATTGGATCATATTTGTGATTAGCAGGAAGCAACTGTATATAGGTAGATCCTTTTTTAATTTTTTTACACGTCGCCTCACCCCTGTCAACACAGAAGCAACCAATCTTTCCATCATCAATATAAGAGGTTTTCTCAAATATAATCAAGTCACCATCTTCTATTCCTGCATCGATCATACTATCACCACTTGCATATTGACAGAAGTATTGTAAATGCTTGTTAAGTCCGTGTGATGGAACAGCTATGTATTCATTTGCATACTCTTCAACAAACTTTCCGTTTCCACAACATATGCTAGAATAGAGAGGGACTTTTATATATTCGATGTCGACAGAAATATAGATTTTCTCATCTTTTGACAACTCGATACTACTGCCATCCATGAGATACGCAGGAGTAGTTTGAAGTGCTTGTGCAAAAGCTACAACTTTAGAACGACTTATATCATTAGCGCCCATCTCAACTTTATTCACAGAAGATCTACCACTATACCCAACTCTGCGAGCAAGTTCTTCTTGAGAAATACCAAGTTCTTCTCTCTTCTTTCTTATTCTTACTCCGATATGTTCTTCCATTGCAACACCAACTTTCAAATTGATAATAACATAGTGTACAGTATAAATCAACTTTTATTTATATTTTGATAAATATTTGTTGACTTTAACTCTACAATAGATTATTATATTTGTGTGGAGTGACACTCTACATTGAAAGAAAGGAGGTTTTCAATTATGAATACTGAATTATTGGCTGAATTTTTGGATAATTCTGGTTTTAAAAAAACATGGATAGCTAAGCAAATGAATATTTCATATCCTACGTTTAATAAAAAAATTAGTAAAGTAACTGAATTTAGCAATAGCGAAATTGGTAATTTTTGCAAACTTCTCAAAATCAGTACGGAAGATCGAGACAGAATTTTTTTTAGTGATTTTGTAGAGTTTAACTCTACATCCATAACCTAGGAGGTGAGAAAGATGGAAATTAAAATTACTAATAGAAAAAAAATTGAAGAGCAAATCAAAAGCATTCGCTGCGATCTAGATAAACTAGAGGCTGCATTGTTTGATTCAAAACCATTTGATGAAAAAGTGATAGAGGATATACAGTTGTATAACGATGTTAGAAGAAATCTTTCTTGGAAAAATTTGCACATAAAAACTTCAATAGTTGGAGCTACTGAAGTTGATCTTACTATTTATTAGTTTCTTGTAATTTTTTTATAGCATCAGCGATTGAGTCCAAGGCGTAGTATGTTTGAATCATAATTTCTTCTACTAATTCCTTAACTGAATCATCATTCTCGTATGTTTGAATAACACTCTCACAGTTTACCTTGAAAGTATCTAACATATCATCAAGTGCATTTATATTTTTATTCATAATTATACCTCCTTTCGTATCACTATTATACGGTAAAGAGGATGTGTTATCAATTAGAAACCTAGGAGGTGATAGGAATGACTTGGTTTATATTAATCATTTGGCTCGTTACATGGATGGCAAACTTAATAATGAAAAAAGTCGAACCACAAAATAAATGGTATCGACCTTATTCAATCGTTATTTGCATATTGTTTACATTGATCCAAGTTGCTCTTTGATCCTTAGTGTAATTTTATCTAATAGTAAATGGGATGCTGTCCATTCGTATTCATTAATGAGTTTATCAATTTCGATCATTAATATTGATGATTCATTATCTACATATAGTAAAGCGATTGGATATGATAGTGCGTATTCATCGATATTTTCTAAAGTTGAGTTATTAACTACTCTAGACATTGAGGATAAGTAGTTTGAAAGAGCTTCTTTCTTCTTATTATAAATGTATTCTTGATTCTTCTGCTCAATTTCAAGTTTTCTAAGCTTAAATTGATACAAGTTATTGATCAACGCAGTAAGTATAGGAGAAACAATAGCAACCAGTGCAATAATTAGCGTTGCTATATTTGAAAAATCAGACCAAGATGCTGTTTCAGTTGTCGCAGTTAAAATAGTTTTTATCATTATTCTTCACCTCACTTTCTATATCTAACAAATTGTATCACTTACTAATTAGAAAGCGAAATAATTGTAAGATTTTAAAGAAAAAAAGAGTTTAACTCAAAAAAACATACATTTATTAAAAAATACGCAAAAGTGAGATATTTTGGAGTGAAGCAAATTTCACGCTTAAAATATCGATGTTCACGAAAGTATAGTAGTAAAACAATCATTTGGAAAGGAGGAAATTTATATGTTTCCAGACACACTGAGATTTACAATGGATGACAAATCAGATTCTAGAGAAGAGAAAGCGAAGATTATTGCTGATCTATTAATTGCTTGGGATCTTTCATTTAATGAAGCAAAAAAAGTATTAGATAAAACAGAAAATTTACTAGGCAATAAAAAGCTTAAATAATTAATTAGAAGAAAGGAGTAACTAATATTTATGGCAGATGCTGAAAAATTAGAAGTAAAGGCGAAAACAAAAGCTGAGATGATTCAAGAAATAAAAAGCAAAGAATTTATTAATCAAACTGATGTAGTTAGGTTAATGGGTATTGGGCCAGTAAAAGCACAAAAAAATATGAAACGAGCAGCTGATTTGATTGAACAACAAGGAATGCTTGTTATGAAAAGAACAGTGAAAATAAGTGAAGAGAAAAAAATAGAGGTAATAGATCGTTTACCAACAAAAATATTTTGCCAAATGTACTCTATACCACTAGATAGTAACTATGATACATAAATATGTTAGCAAAATCTTAGAAATCATATTCTTGTTATTTTCGGTACTGCAGCTAGCAACTCATTATGAAATGGGAATACGATGGCAATGGTTCTTTATTGAAGTTTGCTTAGTTGCAATAGTACATGTATTCATCTGCTTTTCGATACATCAATGGAGGAAGTGAATTATGGAGTTAAATGAATTAAATAGCAGTATCAGAATTATTAAGAAGATGTATAAGAAGTCAAATATTGACTTAGAAACATTAGACAATTTTTCTATGAATCATTTAATCAGATTACTAAGTGCAGAGTTTGGAAAGTTAAATTTATCATGTGTTAGTAATATGATTTTAATGGATAGTAAAGTTAAAAAAGCATATTCAGATGATTGTAAAGTGCAAAAAATATATGTTACTTGTTCAAGCGACTATTTTAAAAATCGTAAAGTGATCACTTTAAAGCCAGGAGGCACTATTATATTTGGCAGCTGGATTAAAGATGCCAAATTATTAAATAGAATTATATGGATTGCTTATGTATGGTATGGCTTCCTTGAAGAAAGAGAAAAGAAACAATATATCCCGACGATATAAGCAAAATAGGGCTAATAAAGCGAGTTTAGTAAGCCACAAAGAATAAGTTAGCTTTATGAGGAATTTGCTAAACAAAAAGAAAAAAGTCCTTTTTCAAGGCTCTAGAGAGGTACAAAGATGTTTGGTTCATTAAAAAAGCATAGATATTCAAATGAATAACTACGCTCATACCAATAACATTATAACAAATTAAATATTAATTGTCAAAAAATAAAGGAGGGATTTTATGGCAACAACAAACAAACTGACTGCTTTTGAAGCATGTCAGAAGTTTTATACTAACGGATTATCTTTTACAAATATTAGTTCTAATGATATATCCGTTTTAATTTCGCTCACGAAAGAAGAAATAGCAAAGTATAACGAATACATTGCCACCTCATGCAAAGGAACACTGTTTGATAGCCCATTAGAATGGGTAGGATCAATAGAAATAAATTACACTAATCCTATTGGGGTTGAAAAGTTTTTTATGAGAGTAAATGACTTAGGATGTCACGAAGTTAGAGATTGTATTAGCTTTGATAGTCACAATATCAGCTTGGGTACTGCTCGATTAAACAAAGCGCAAAATCAAGTATTTGTTGACACGTTTTCTCGTTGGGTTGACTACTTAGTAGAATCCAAATAGGCATTTATTTTATGTTAGAAGAAAGGTGGTTGTTGAATGGCAGATAGAAGAATGTTTGCTTTAACGGTAATAGATAGTGATGCATTTTTGGAAATGCCAGCATCTACCCAAAGCCTATATTTTCACTTAGGAATGAGGGCCGATGATGATGGGTTTATAAACAACCCGATAAAAATTCAAAGGTCAGTTGGAAGCAGTAATGATGATTTGAAATTATTAATTGCTAAAAACTTTATACTTCCCTTCGATAGCGGAGTGATAGTTATAAAGCACTGGAGAATGCATAATTACATAAGAAAAGATCGTTATAAAGAAACGAATTACTTAGAAGAAAAAGGTCAATTAACACTAAAAACTAATGGATCATATACCATAAATAACACCGTTGGTATACCGCTTGACAACCAAATGTCAACCGTTGGTCAACCCAGTATAGGTAAGGATAGGTTAGGTAAGGTTAATAAAGATAAAGAAGACGCAAAAATTGCTTATGCTCCTTATGTATCACTTAAACAAGATGAGTACGACACGCTTGTATCTACTCATGGTGAGGAAATGGTAAGGCTAATGATTAAAAAACTAGATAACTATAAAGGTGCTTCTGGCAGAACGTATAAAAGTGATTATCGCGCAATTCTCAGCTGGGTAGTGGACGAGATAATTGGCAAGAAAAGTACACAACCAACAAATCAAAAAAATGTTGTTGAAAAAAACTATTGTGATGAAAATGATTTTTTATAGGAGGTGATCAAATTGAAATCCGTAGAAACGTATCTTGATGAGATAGATAGAACAAATGAAATGAATAAGTCATGGCTAAGTCCCGATGATTATTTAGATAAGCATGGATTTATTATTTGTTCAAAATGTCATACAAGAAAACAACGTGAGATAGAGTGGCGTGGCAAAATGAAAAAAGTTACAGTCCACTGTCAATGTCAGATGGCAGAACTAAATAAAGTGAAACAGCAAGAAGAAAGACAGATATTTAGGAGACGCATAGAAGAGTTACGAAAGGATGGTATAACTGATTATTCATACTTGAATTATACATTTGCTAAAGATGATGGTACTAATCAAAAACTAACAAAAGCTTGTAAACAATATGTTCAACAGTTTAATAAAATGATAGAAAAAAATGTCGGTATTATATTTTATGGCAATGTTGGCGTTGGTAAAACATTTTATGCTTGTTGTATCGCAAACGCTATTTTAGATAATTGTATCCCTGCCTCAGTAACTAACTTCTCAAGACTTCTAAATAAATTGCAAGGATCAGAAAAAGACAAACAAAATATTATCGATGATTTGAATAATTATGATCTACTTGTAATCGATGATCTAGGAATTGAGAGAAATACAGCTTATGGGCTTGAACAAATATTCAATATCATTGATTCGCGATTACGCTCTGAAAAACCGCTTATTATCACCACTAACCTATCCGTTGAAGAAATGAAGAACACAACGGATTTAAACTATAAGAGAATTTATGATCGTGTGCTTGAGATGTGTCCCATTCAATTAAATATGACTGGGATATCTAAGAGGTTACAAGTAGCTGATGAGCGCAGAAAGGCAGCAAGAGAATTGCTTAATGGCTAACATGAAGCAAACTAAAGTGTGTAACAATGCCGATTAAACAGCTAGAGTTATTTGGGGGAGTTGGTGCTCCAAGAAGAGGCTGGGAAAATATAGGTATACCAACTAAATCAATTGATTACGTTGAAATTTTACCATTCGCGGTTAGAGCATATAACAATCTGTTTTGCAATGATTATGACGTTCAAGATATCACGACATGGAACATGAACGTAGACATTTTAGTGCATGGGTCACCATGTCAAGATTTTAGTAAAAATGGTTTAAATAATATAAACTCTGGGCGATCTATTTTGTATGAACGCACATTACAAATAATTGAATATGAGTTAGTAGACAAACCGAAAGTAGTGTTATGGGAAAATGTCCCAAACTTATTATCAAAAAAACATAGACATCACTTTGACCATTACTTAAATGAAATGGAGCGAATGGGGTATATAAATCATTTTAAAATTATTAACGCTAAACACTTCGGGTTACCCCAAAATCGAGACAGAGTTTATACGGTTAGCATAAGAAATGATATAAAAGCGAAATTTGAATTTCCAAGTGGCAATGGTAGAACGCATGATATTAAAAGAATTATTGACTTTGAAACGAAGTTTGAAGATTACCAACTATCTGAAAATGAGAAATCGTTGTTTTTTTGGAAAGATAGCAACTTATATATTCATGAAAATACAAAGCTGGGTTATAAACGAGTGGAAGAGTACGACACAATCAATGTTGAAAGACCCAAATCTAAAACAAGAAGAGGTAGAGTTCAAAAGCAGATGTTTCCTACGATAACAACAAATCCAAAAGTAGCAATTTATTACAACGGTAAACTACGCTTAGCTACAGCAAAAGAATATTTGCGTTCAATGGGGTACACCGATATTGATTATGGAAAAATGATTAATTGTGGATTAAAAGAAAAGGACATTTCTTTCTTGGCAGGTAATAGTATTGCGGTACCAGTATTAGAATCAATATTCAAGCTACTTATTGATTTTGGTATATTGAGTTGTTAGCAGGAAGGCGGAATGAGATTTGAAATGGATCAATACACAACACACTTAAAATTGATTGCTGATGTTGAAGAGCAAATACAACGTACCTATATTACTGGTAATTGGAAAAGGAGAAAAGATTTGCAAAAGCATTTAAGGAAACTGCAGAAGGATAGAGCAAAGTATGAAAGGTATCAGCATTTACGTGTTTGATGTATCTTTACAAAATATTAAATAATCAAAAAAAGGGGGGCTGTAAATGCGTAGTGAGGATCTTGAACTCAATAGAATATATCACGGTGATAGTTACAAATTGATTAAGGAAATACCAGATAAAAGTATAGATTGTATATATGTAGATATTCCATATTTATATACTAAACATCACAATCTAGAATCTGAATTAAAAAAGAAGCGTGACCGTTTAACTAGTAATATAACTAAAACTCAATTAGAAATTAATGCGATTAGTAATGGTATAGATTATTCAATTTTTAACGATTTTATTCGAGTGCTAAGAAAAATGAATTTATTCATATGGTGTAGTCGATTACAGATATCAGAAATATTAAATTGGTTTAGCGAAAAGGGTTTCGAGTATGAAATTCTAGTTTGGTGTAAAACGAATCCAGTGCCTGCTATTAATAATACTTGGCTACCAGATATTGAATATTGCCTATATTTTAGGGAAAAAGGAGTTAAGTTTACGCAAGGATACGATTTAAAATCGAAGTGGTTTATTAGTCCTATAAACCAGTCAGACAAGCAATTATTTAAACACCCAACCATTAAGCCATTGGAACTTGTCAAAAGGCATATTCAACTGGTTACAAAAGAGGGGGGGGTAGTTCTGGATTGCTTTTGTGGGAGTGGTACAACGTGTGTTGCTGCTAATGAAATAGGGCGTAATTTTATAGGAATTGAAGTAGAGGATAAGTGGTACAAAATAGCAGTAGATCGAATAAATGGAATTACTGCGGATGGTCAAACAAGTATATTTACTGACTTTAGTTTGTAATAACTGGAGGTTGAATTATGGATGAAGTAGATTTCTATTTAATGGAACTAGAGTGGAGATTTCAGCATATAGACCCTAAACAATATTATCTTAGTTATTCCGGTGGTAAAGATAGCCATTTTCTATATTGGTTCATTAAAGAATATTTACATGATGATCAAATAAAGATTATTAGTTGCAATACATACATGGAGCATCCGGAGATACTTCAAAGAATGTTAAAGAACAGTGATGAAGTATTAGTACCTACATTAACTCCTAAGCAGATAAAAGAGCGATTTGGAATACCATGCTTTACAAAATCTCAAGATGAATTCATAGAACGATACCAGAATGGTAATAGGTCAAGCAATACAATGCAATATATAACCCGTAAAGAGAAAAGTAAATTTAACCTTAATAAAAAGGCAAGCCTCTTAGTTCAAAACGATAAGTTACATAAGGTCAGTAATAAGTGTTGTAAATATTTGAAGAAACAACCATTTATAAAATATGAAAAAAGAGTAGGAAGAAAAGCTATTCTGGGAGTTAGAAGTAGTGAAAGTGTATTACGACAATCACAATATACCGGATGTTTTACAAAGGATAAAAAGTTTACTCCGCTACATGATCTTAATAATGAACTACTAGAGGCTATTTACAAAAAATATGAAATAGAAGTTCCGGAAGTATACCGCTTTATTTCGCGAACAGGTTGTATGGGATGCCCATACGGAAGTCGGAAGGGATCAACTGAAATAGAATTAAAATTACTTAATGATAGGCAACGGTCATTTGTAATAAACTACATGCGTGAAAGCTATAAGGTGTTAGGGATTAAGTTAGATTTTCAAAAAAGCATTTATGACTTTATAGAAGAGGGTGAGTGACATGAATAAACGTGATCTGCTAAATAAACTTGATGAATACGTTGAAACTCTTAAATATGAAGAGAAAGCTAAACGAACGTATGTGAAATACAAAAAAGATGCATTGATGTTTATTAATCATGTTAATCACAATCAAGACATTACAAAAGATGATACCTTAGCATTTAAACAGTATTTGCTTGAACGATCCTATAAGCCTAGCACAATTAATTCTTATATTATATCAGTGAACAAATATCTATATTATTGTGGCATTGAGAATGTAAAAGTTAAGAAAGCAAAATCACAACAAAAAACTAGTATAGAGTCTGTTATTAACATATCGGATTACAATAGGCTGCTGAGATTTGCGCGAAGGCTTGGATATGAAGACATACGGTTAATCATGAAGATATTTAAGACTACTGGAGTGCGATATGACGGACTAAAATATTTCACTGTTGAAAAAGTTAATGAAAATTTTTACATTGAAGCAAAAATGAAAGGCAAGAATATTGATATTATCATGACACAAGAGCTTGCACGTGAGATAAGAAGTTACTGCAAGAAATATGAAATAAAAAGTGGTGAAATATTTAATATTTCCTATGCTACATTATGGCGCAGAATGAAAAAAATAGCTGGTGCTGCTAAAGTAAATAAAGCGAAAGTACACCCACATAGCTTTAGACATTTGTTTGCTAAAGAATGCATAAGAAACGGTATGAGTGAGGGTGAGTTAGCTGATATTTTGGGACATGAGTCAATAGAGACAACAAGGATTTATACAAAGAGCAGCAAAGAAGAAAAAAGAAAGATGTTAGAGAGGATGACATAGATGAAAAAAACAAATATTGAATGGACACAAACAACTTGGAATCCTATTACTGGATGTACACAGATTAGCGCAGGTTGTCTAAATTGTTATGCAAAGCGTATGGCGAATAGACTATATGCAATGGGGAACAAAAGGTATGCAGATAACTTCAAAGTAACAATACATAAAGACTTATTCGACTTACCACTAAAAACAAAGAAACCTACAATAATTTTTGTTTGTTCAATGAGCGATTTATTTCATGAATCGAATGATTTTTATACAATAGCTCAGATATTTCACACAATGACTCGAGCACATTGGCACACATTTCAAGTTTTAACGAAGAGACCAGAGCGATTAAGAGAGTTTTCAATGCATTATGAAATACCCAATAATGTATGGGTAGGTACAAGTGTGGAGGGTAATGATTACGCATATAGAGTAAATTCGTTGAGAAAAGTAAAAGCGAAGAACAAGTTTCTATCTTGCGAGCCATTGCTTGGGCCAGTTAACAACGTTAGTTTTAATGGAATTAGTTGGGTGATAGTTGGTGGAGAAACTGGGCCACATTATCGATTCTTAAAGGAAGAATGGGTAGTCGATGCTAGAGATAGATGTAAAAAATTAAATATACCATTTTTCTTTAAACAATGGGCAGGTATTAACGGGAAAAAGGCAGGATGCTTATTAAATGGTAAAGAGTATAAAGAAATGCCGGAGGGATTGAAATAATGGGAACAAGTATATTGCCTAAATTGCATGTACTCAAATTAAGAGAGCCATATTTTGAACATGTAGCTACTGGCGTAAAGAAGTTTGAAGTTAGAAAAAATGATCGCAACTATAAAGTTGGTGATATTCTAATGCTAAAAAAGTGGGATGGTGTAGCATTTACTAATGATTATATATTAGCAAGTATTACTTATATTTTAGATGAACCACTTTATCTTAGACAAAGGTATGTTGTGCTAGGCATTGATGTAATTCAAGTTGTAAGAAAATAAAGAATGAAAGAGAGAAAGAAAATGAAAAAAATTCTAAAAATGTTATTAATAACTATTTGTGTTATTGGAGTAATGGGTTGTGATGATGTTTCTACTTCAACAACTGATACCCAAAAGACAATCGCAGTAGCTAAGAGCTTGGAGGAAAAGCAACCGACCCCAACGGATATAGAATATTCGTTAGAAAGATATAATTTAATTCGTAGAGCATATTGAGTCAACGGGCAAAGAGAAAAGGCAAGAATGTTACCTTGTCCAATAGCAGATGCTCCATTAGGATATATTGTTTTATTTACTGAAAGTGGAACTGTGGTAGGAAACTTTGTTGTTGAGGGTAAGGTAACAAGTTTAAATAGTTACTTAACTCCAGATAGCGAGTATTACGAATACAGCGCAGGAGAAAGTTCTAAAAAGAACAGATGGTTAGCCGATGTTGATGGATCATATGGAGAAAACGATAATGGTGTATTCTTCTTTACGCCAGATGGTAAGTACATAGAATGGACTGGAATCTATTTATACAGTGATATTCCATTTGAAGTAGCAAATACAATCGTGAAAGGAGAGTAACAATGGATAAGTTAAAAGGTATCATAGTTATTTTCGTTACCGTATTAGTAGTTTTCTTAGCTTGGACGTTTGCTCCTCAAATTAGAGGAGTAATAAACAAGAAGAATTACGATGTTCAAAAGGTAGATGATGCTACAAATTACAAAACATTAAAGGAAGTTGAAAACACGTGTAGAGCAATGATCAGTAGTTACAATGCGGATAAATTAGTGTACGAACAGTATAAAGGTAGCGAAGATAAGCAAGAGCACTCTTGGGCAGAACAAGCTAAGATGCGCGCTAATAAAACCGCTTCAACGTATAACAATTACATATTAAAAAATAGTTTTGTATGGAAAGATAATGTCCCTTCGGATATTTATCAGCAACTAGAAGTAATACAGTAGGAGGTAAAGAAATGAAAGATAAAACAAAAAGAGTAAGTAGAAATTTACAAATTGAAACAAGAAAAATAAGTCGGAATAAATTAAAAAAATACTTTGGATCTAACAAAATACAACGTGCATGGCAACATAGTCAGATTAATAAGTATGGAGCAATGCCATTTGTTACATTACTAAATAGAAACTCTAAACCCAATAGTCATTGGATTCATGTATTAGCCGATGATGGCAAAGGAATAGTGCGTTTGTCAAAGCGTGGTGGGTATTAAGTATGGAAAAGCAAGATCTACTTCCAAATATATATGTACGCGAATTTGATGGAGTTCGTGGAATAGGAAAGTTAAAATATATTTGCGATTGCGAAAAATGTAAAGAGAGAGGTTGGGCTGAGCCGGTTGTTAATTTCGTTACTGGGGATGAGTTTTATACTTCACATAAATATTTGCATGAAATTAAAAAAGTATCATTTGACATAGTTGACTTATTAGAAGAAAACGATGTAGTTGAAATAGAAAAATTTTTATATCAAGTGCACTTCATTAATAACGACATATATTTGGTTGGAAGATGTGAGTATGTATATAATACCAAACTTAAAACATGGTCTGGAAGTATTTGGAGAGATACATTTATAGTTCCACCCAAAATTAGCAAAATTATGACTCATGAGCAATTTAAATCAGTTGCAAAGGAGGTGGAGAAATGAAAATTTATCTAGCTGGTATGATAACTGGTAATGAAAATTATAAGAAAGAATTTAAAAGATATGAAGAATACTTGGTCAACAAAGGATGCATAGTGTTAAATCCATCAATTCTACCTGGCGGGATGTCAAATAATGAGTATATGAAGATTTGTTTATCTATGATTGATTGTGCTGACTGTGTAGCAATGATGCCAAATTGGGAATCTAGTAATGGAGCAGTATTAGAGCATTCTTACTGCAAATATACAAAGAAATCAATACATTATCTTGAAGAACTTGAGAATCCAATTCAAGTAGTACCCAAATACTCCCAAGAGTTTATCAAGTTCTGGGAAGAACTTTGAAGGGGGTTAGTTGAATGTTGGAGTATTTTGTTAGAATTCAAACAGTTGGTAACGATTGCTATAGCCAAGATTTGGTCAAAATGATTATTAATGCTGAATCTAAGGATGAAGTAAAAAAGATATTGTTAAAAGATTATCCAACTTTATTTCCGAATAGTAATGCTTATCAAAAGAGATCAAAGAAAGATACAGACCAAATAGTATTTTGCAATATCTATGAACTTACAGATTACTATAAGAAATTTTGGCGCTCAAAAGTAAAATGTGATTGCTGCGGTATAGAAACGGAGCAAATAGATATTTCACAAAATATGCGGTCACTTAACTATCGAGATAAGAAGTTTTGCTCTAATGAATGTATGGAAAAATATATAAAAGAAAATATGGATTCTGGGTATTTCGATGATGATCGTTGGAGTAATAGTGAAAAGTATTATATATATAAAATTACCGAAAAAGATAGTAATAAATGTTATATAGGTATTACGTCGAAACATTTTATTTGGCGTTGGTGGTACCACATCACTCATTCTAAATCACCTTTTGGTGAGTATTTAAAAATCAAAGGCGAAGAAAACTTCACTTACGAAGTACTGGAAATGTTTAATAAAAATGAAGTAAGCAAACGCGAAATGGAGTTAAAAGAATCTGAATATATAGTAAAGTACGATTCAATCTGTAATGGATTTAACACAGTAATTTCAAATAAGGAGGTATTTCAGTGAAACTAATTACAAAGAAAGAATATGAAGAGTTTCTAAAACTACAGTCACAAATTGACCAACTCAAACATCAAAACTCCAGTCTAGAGAAAACAAACCAAAACTATACAAAATGGGTAATGGAAATCCTCAAAACTTTTGGGAGAGAAACATCAGAAAGAAAATTATATATTCCATTTTTTATTGAATTACAAAATCAAACATTTTTTTATGGGGATGTTGAAGTAGAAAGACGGTTTATAGAAAAGGTATGCATACCAGAGATTATAATTCAGCGTTATATTACTGAACCTATTTTTAGTAGCTCAATTAGCGAAGAGGAGGAATAAAGCAATGAATGATAAGTTAAGAAAAATGTTAATTGATAACCCAAAGTTGCAGATGTTTGCACTAGTCAACAGTGATGTGTTAGGCAGTGATGACTATGCATATTGGTATGGAGAGTTTGGCGATTGTGAGATACGAGAGTATGCTATCGTTGAACCATTTGATTATGATGATAAAACGGTAGTGTTTAGAGATGATCCAGAAGAGTATGTTATTGACTTAATAGATAATCAAAATTTTAGTAATGACGATATAGAAGTAATTTTAAACAAGTTAGATTGGGAGAAAGCTATATGGGTAAGTATAAAAACTCCTGATAGTTTACATTAAAAACAAGGAGGAATATATCAATGCTGAAATCGATTAATATATTAAGAGAGGGAAAAAACTTTATAGTTTTTGATTCTGAAACGTGTGGTATTATTGGAACAATAGTAGTTATGCAAAATGAAATATTGTTTTATCCAGGTGGAAGAAGTCAGCCAATTAATAAAAATCAATTACATGAAATATCATTATTTATGAATGCTAAATGTAATTTATTGCGTTTTGAAGAGTATAAAAAAATGTTCTATAACATTAAGAAGTACATGGAAAATACATAGCGATTTTATCAAAAAGTATTGGATAGTAAAAAAGTAGTAAAAGTGTAGATATAATCAACGTTATTCGCATTATTTGTAGTGAATAATAATATTGGGGTTATTTTACATATATAAATCATTAAAAACGGAGGAAAAGAAAATGAAGCCAGCGATAAAAGTTAATGAGTTTGTAAGGCTCGAGGATGGAATTATTGCAAAATGTATTGAGGTCGAAAAATCTTTGATGTCACCATTTTATATTTTCGACACAGTTGTGCAGTTTAACGAACAAGGCGGAGGCTTTAGTGGAGTATTTGAGTATGAAATTATGGAAGATATTAGTTGCAAGTCATTTGATATAGTTGATTTACTAGAGTCTGGCGATATTGTGCATATTAATAACTATATTGGAGTAGTGAAAACAAACGGAACAAAAATTGTTATAAGTACAACTGCTGCTGCAACATATTTTATTTATGACAAGTCAATAAAACATTGGCTTGACCAGTATTATTGGAAGAAATGTAAACCTAGAATTATAACTAAAATAATCTCCCATCAATTTTTAGAGAGACACGCTTATATAGTAGGGGGGGTGGAAATAAGTGGGAAGAAAGAGTAAAGAGGTATTATATTTTGAAAGTTTACATATTGAATCACATAAAGCGACTAAAGAATGTAATTTGATAGAACTAGAACATCTATTTGATTATCAAAAAGATTTACAACATAGCGCAAAATATAGAGTTGGATTGAAACGTGGTAGAGCAGCTGCATTACATGAAGCGGCAGAAAACTTTGCAAAGTTTGGATTAAACAAGGATAGTAAAGACTTGAGAAAACCCAAAAGTTATATTATATCTGACACAGCGACTATATTATTCTGGGAAGATGGAACAAGGACTAGAATAGACAAATCAAGTGATGATGAACATGATGTTCAAAAAGCGTTTCTCATTGCATACTTTCAAAAACATAGTGGTATGTCAAGAAAAGAAGCAAATAAATATCTGTATTCCCTTGAGGATACTGATGTAATGTTAAAGAGAGTCGAAGAATCTCTTAGCAGGTTGTTAAATACAGCTAGTAATATGTTTATTAAAGTATTACAAGATGTAGAGAAAAAAATAAAAGGAGGCATATAGAAATGCAACAAGTAGGAAGAGTTAAATGGTTTGATAGTAAAAAGGGGTTTGGTTTTATTGAACAAGAGCATGGGGAAGATTTATTTGTACATCATTCAAGCATTCTTGGGCAAGGATTCAAAACACTAAATGATGGTGATGAAGTATCATTTGACATTGAAGATACTTCAAAAGGCTTGAGAGCAATCAATGTAGTTTGCATATCTCTTTAGGTAAAGATATGAATAACTTTACACCAGGTGTGCAAGCAACAATTATTATTTGCGTGACAATAGTAATTGTTATGATTTTAGATTATTACAAAAAGAGATAAGGGGACTACATAAAATGGAAGCAATACACACACACAATATTACAAAATTAGAATTGGAAGTAGAAGAAGCTAGATTGTTATTGCTTCTAAATGAAAAAGAGGAACTATATTCTAAGCACTTTACAAGGAAGGGCTCTAATGAGTTGATAGGAGTATTATCACAGTCAGATCCATATAAAAATAAAATGCTAAATTATACACATGATCTAACTAAGCCACAAGATAAGTATAGTGGACAATCATTAGAAGATGTGATTAAAGAACAAGCGAATAAAGTAGGATGTAAGAGGTACTACTTGATGAAGATGGAAACTGCTCTTAGTACGTTTGAGGACGCGAGTGATGATAGTATTATCTATGAATTGTATTATCTAATTGTAGTTAAAGGCTTAAGCAAGAACAAAGCAATTAACAATGTTGCAGCTAGACGAGAAATTAGTTCACGTGGAATATATAAGAATCACTATAAGAAACTATTAAAAGAGTTAGATAAATTGAAAAAAAGTAAGATTGGTACACTAGAAGTTCAGTAGTCAATAGTGTTAAAATTGTATCGTGGAAGATTATATGAAAGAAATGTATAGAGCATTTCTTTTTTTATATTAGAAAGCTGTGCATGATTACCTCTCCGATCGTGTGCAGCTTTATTTTATAAAGAAAGGATGATGAGTATGGCAAAGGACTATGCAGTATGGTTTTATAATTCAACAGCATGGAGATTGTTAGCTGATTGGTTTAGAAAGGATAAAGGATATGTGTGTAATCGTTGTGGAGATTATGGCAATGAAGTGCATCATATAGAAGAGATTACTCCAGACAACATACATGATGTAAGTATCACATTAAACCAAGATAACTTAGAGTTGTTATGTCACAAGTGCCATACGCAAGAAACATTAAGAAAGCACAAGAACACGAGCCAAGACTTAATATTTGATGAGGATGGATATGTAGTTAAGCCCCCCCATATCGATTAAGTATTGGCTAGTTAAATTTACCGAAGCCCCCACCTTGATAGACCCCGACCTCATTTTTACAAAAAAATAAGTAGGGGGGGAAAATCAATTTGCAGTGGGGTCTTATTATGTAATGAAAGGGGTGATTGTTTTGGCAAAAGTAATTGACAGTAATGTAATTTTATCAAGAGATGATAGGATTGTTAAAGAAAAAAGGAAGCTTAGAAATAATTACAAAGAGATAGGAAAAGAACATCTTAAAAGGTGCGATTATCTATTTGCAGAATTAGCTGAGGCAGTCATTACAATGGAAGAGTGCAAAGCAGATATTAAAAAAGGAAGTAAAGTAGTAGAAACTACGAATGGATCGCAACAATTTAAAAAAGCTAACCCGTTGTATGATATCTATAACAAGGCCTATAAAAATTACTGTGATGGGCTAAAAATGTTGAATGGATTGCTTCCAAAAGAACCAAAAATCACAAAAAAAGAAAAAGAGAAACAACAGAAAGAAGCTAGTAAAACAACGAATCCACTTGATTTTTTTAATAGCGATGAATATGACAAGATTTAGAATATGCATAATGTATTATCTAGACCAAACTACATAGTCGAGTATTATAGAAAGATATCAAGTGGAGAGATAAAAGCTTCAAAAAAAGTAATAAAACAATATGAATTATTAGCAAAAGAATTAGAAAACCCTAAACTTTTGGGCGATAATTGGACGTTTGACATTATAAAAGCTAATCGTCCAATTGAATTCATAGAGAATTTTTGTAAAAAAACAACAGGATCAAAGGCAGGTAAACCAGTTCGGTTATTGTTATATCAAAAGGCAATGATTCAAGCCGTGTATGGCTTTGTTGATGTAAATACTGGATTTAGAAGATGTAGAGAATTTGCAGTTCTTCAAGGTAGAAAAAATGGAAAGACAGGGCTGTCTGCGTTCTTAGCACTGTATCATTTAGTGGCTGATCGCGAGGGAAGTGCTGAAGTTTATCTTGTAGCTACAAAGAAAGACCAAGCAAAAAAAGGGTTTGTTGAAGCGACGCACATGGTTACTTTAAGTGAATGGCTAAGTGAAAAAATAAAGAAAAGAAAAAGTGATTTATACTTTGAGGATACATTCTCGACTCTTATGGCCCTTGCTAGTGATAGTAATTCGTTAGATGGTTTAAATGGTAGTTTCTTCTGTCTGGATGAAGTGCATGCATATAAAGATCGAAATTTATATGATGTTTGTCGTGGTTCAAGAGGAATGCGTGAACAACCATTATTAATGATTTCTACCACAAATGGATTTATCCGTTTTGGAATATTTGATGAACTGTATGCTGAATATACTAACATGCTTGAAGACACAACTGACACTCTGTACAATGGAAAAACACTTGCATTTATTTATGAACTAGATGATGAAGAAGAATGGGATCAAGAGGAAATGTGGATCAAAGCTAATCCATCTATTGATGTTATTCGTTCACGTGAAGATTTACAAGATGAAGTTAAAAAAGCAAAAGTTAGTATCGGGTATAAAAGAACTGTATTAACAAAGTATTTTAATCTTGTTACTCAATCTGTATCAGCTTGGTTAGATTTTAAAACTGCTAAGAATACTGAACGCTTCGATATAGCACAGATGGGCTTTGACTATGGAATAGGTGGTGTTGACCTGTCTGGTGGTGTTGACTTAACAAGTGCCAAACTATTATGCATGCGTGCTGATGATCCTAATATATATGTACTATCTATGTATTGGCTTCCTGAAGATTTATTTGATGAGCGTTGCCAAAACAGTGAGCGAGGGAACGATAACGTTCCATATAAACTTTGGCATGAGCAAGGTTATTTACGTTTATGCAAAGGAAAGAAAATAAGAACTGCTGATATTACACAATGGTTTTTGGATATACAAGACCAATATGGCATTTATTTATGGAAATGCGGTTACGATGCATGGGAAACTAGTTATTGGATTGACGATATGATAAATCGTTTTGGAAAGAACGTCATGGAGCCTATTCGACAAGGTGCTAGGACATTTAGTAACCCAATGAAACAACTGGAAGTTGATTTCCAATCTGAAAATATTATTTACAATTACAATCCAATCGATTTGTGGTGTTTTACTAATACTGAAATCAAGATTGATGACAATGAAAATATTAGGCCAATTAAGCCCAGAAACAAAACGAAAAGAATTGATGGGATGTTGTCACTTCTAGATGCTTATGTTGTTTTGAAAAACAACGAGCAAGATTATATGAATTTGCTATAGGAAAGGGGGTGAGAAGATGGGAATAATGAGAAGTATGTTTAAAAACGTATTTGGATCAGACACTATTAAGCAAGTCCCAACAAAGAACATACAAATGTTTAGTGGAGGCGATACTTTTTATGTAAATACAATCGATTACTTTGATAATGATATAGTAGTCTCGTGTATTAGGCCTAAGGCTACCGAGATAGGGAAACTCACTCTAAATCTAATAAGAACAAACAAAGATGGAAAAACTGAAATAGATTTTGACCCAAGTTTAAGGTATTTATTAAGATTTCCAAATGAAATTATGACAATGCAAGATTTACTTGAAAAAATGGTGTGGCAATACGAAACTACAGGAAATACATATGCTTATATACTTAGAGATACTTATACAGGGCAAGTAATATCGATAAATGCTTTAGAAACATCTATGGTCCGTGTTTGCGAGTCTCTTAATGGAATTTTAATGATGGAAATATCTTTTTCTAATGGTAAAAAAGCAATTGTTCCTTATAGTGATATTATTCATTTAAGAAAAGATTTTATTGGCGAGTTTTATGGTCAACCATTAAAAAGAGCTTTAAATGAAGTTTTAAAAACTGTTAGAACAATTGATTTAGGAACTCAAAAAGCGATTGCTAGTAATGGAATTATTAAATGGCTATTAACATGGAGTGGAACATACAAGCTGGAGGATCAAATTGCAGCAGCTGAAGCATTTAGAAAAGCCTTTTTAGATCCGGAATCTAATGTTGGTGGAGTGGCCACAGTTGATAACAAAGCGACTGCTACTCAAATTAAAGAAGATATATATATGCCTAACGAAAAGGCATTTTTAGTTTATAGAAAAAGAGTAATGGATTTCTTTGGCGTTAATGAAAAGATTGTTGCAAGAGAATATACAGAAGATATCTATAATTCATTTTATGAAATGGAAATAGAACCTTTCGCAAGAAAATTTGCCGATCAATTAACTCTTAAACTACTTACTAAAAACCAATTTAATAGTTATGGCAACCAAATCATTGCGAATGCTACCTCACTGCAGTACGCGTCAATGAAATCAAAAATTGAACTATATCAGATGGTTGATAGAGGTGCAATGACCCCAAACGAGTGGCGTAAAGTAATGAACTTACCTACAGTTGATGGAGCAGATGATTTAATTAGACGTCTAGATACAGAACCTGTTAATGACACTAAGAAAAAGACTGATCCATTAAAAGTTGAAGAGAAAGACCCTATTGAAGAAGATGATGAGGAAGATAGCGAAGATAAAGGAGGTGATTAAAATTGAATAAACAAGAAGAGTTAGAAAAAAAGATGTTTTCTGGGAAGATTGTTAGAAGTATAGATTTTGAAAATCTTACGACAACTGAGGAAAATGACAATGAGTTGATTGTTGAAGGTATTGCAGTAGTTTTTAATAGAGAAACACTGCTTTTTTCATATGGTGATACAGAAGTTTATGAACTAGTAGATCCAAATGCATTTACATCAACGGACATGCGAGATGTCATCTTTAATTACAATCACGATGGCAGAGTTTATGCTAGAAATAATAGTACAAGTTTAAAAATATGGATTGCCGCAGATGGCGTACATATGCGAGCTGTACTGTATAAAGATGACAGAGGACATCTAGAGTTATATAACGACATTAAACGTGGTTATGTAAATAAAATGTCATATCAGTATTCCCTTGCAAAAGATGGGTTGAAACGCGAAGCAACAGACACGAAAGTGCTTTATAGAGTCTTAAATGTTAAAAAGCTATATGATGTTTCGGCAGTAGCTATCCCTGCCTATGATTCTACTTCGATTGAAGCAAGAAGTTTAGATGATATAAGAGATTATGAATCTTTGTACCTAAATGAAAGTAGGGACAAGGATTTTATTTTTAGAAAAAAGAAATTAGAAGTGAAATTAAAATTGCAAAAATAAAAGGAGGATTCAATAATGAATCAATTATTAGAAAAATTAAAAGCATTAAAAAATGAAAGAGCAGCTTTAGCAACAGAAGTCGCAGGAGAGATTACTCCAGACAGATTATCAGAGATCGAAACTCGTTCAAGTGCTATTGATACTGAGTTAGCTCATTTAGATAAACAAATCGAAATGCAAGCTAGATTAAATTCAAATGCAATTCAAGGAACTAGCGGTTTAGAAGATGAATTAGTTTTAGTGGGTAATCCATTAGGATCACCAGAGTATAGAAATGGGTTTAAGAGATATGTAGGACATCTTATGAATAAGACTGAGCTAAGAGACTTATCTGGAGCAACTGCTACGTCAGATGTAGCACCATTTATTCCTATTACAATCTCTTCTAAGATTATTGAAATTGTAGAAAAAACTGGTACATTCCTATCTTTAGCAACTAAAACAAATGTCAAAGGCGGGTATCAAGTTCCAGTTCAAGAATTAATTCCAACTGCTACTTGGCAAGCAGAAGGAACTGCTGCAACTGGACAAAAATTGAAGTTTGGTGTAATTAAATTTGGAGCTTACAAGCTTCAAATTAGATTGCCTAGAACATTTGAAGTCGAAAAGATGACATTAGAAGTGTTTGAACAAAAGATTGCTGAGTACGCTGCAAAAGCAATCATTAAAGCCGAAGAAGCTGGTATGTTTATCGGTACAGGTGAGGGACAAATGACTGGAATTATCACAACTTTGGATAAGCCTGGAAATGAGTCATTAATTAAAACTATTACTGCATTTGATTATAAAACTTTATTAGAAATTGAAGGATCACTTGATGAAGATAAAGAAGAAAATATGATTTGGGCAATGCCAAGAAAGACATTCTATAGTCAAGTTTTATCAATGGTTGATAGTCAAAAACAACCAATCGCAAGAGTTAGTCTTGGGCTTGATGGTAAACCAGTTTATGCACTTTTGGGAAGACCAGTTAAGTTTGCAAAACCATCTAACATGGGCTCTTATTTTGGATTTATCTTTGACTTTGCTGATTATTTTATCAATGATAACGATGAAATGTCTGCAAGAGATTTCTATGATTCTGACATAGATGCAGATGTTAGACAGTTAACATCTTTAGTAGATGGTCAAGTTGCTACAACACAAGGTTTATTAGGAATTAAGCTAAGTGCTTAACAGAAAGGGGGATTCTATATGTTAGAAATTATTAAAGCAAGACTTTATATAGCTTCAACTGTTACTACTTTTGATGAAGAAATAGAATCCCTAATTTCTTCATGCAAAGATGATGCAATCGGATCTGGAATAAACCCTCTAGTATTTAATGATATTGACGATAAATACGATGATTTCGTTTTAAATCTTGTAACTAGTTATGTGAAGGCTTATAGAGGTAATGAAAGATCAGATACAGATTCATATTTGAAAATGTATAATCAACAAAAAATTTCAATGGCAATGAATAAAAAATATAGGGCAAAATTCAACTATGAATAATTGGAACACTAGTATTATTTTAGTTGAAGTAATTGTTAGTAGAAATGAGAATGACTTTCCAATAACTATTGAGAAACTGTCAGAGTCGATTCCAGCTAACATAAAGAAGTGTTCAACCATTGAAGAATTAAGTTTAAAAAAGAAAAAGACAACTAAATCAAAAGAATATGAAGTCATTGCGTGTAACTACAGTACTCAAACTGCCTTAATTGATGAAAGCACAAATAAGAGATATACCATTCGCAAAACTGTTCCCAGCAATAATGAGATGTTAATTCTATATTGTGATGATAAAAATTAATATGGCTAAGTTTGAAACAAATACAGATAGTCTTGTCAACATGATTAAAGGAATTAATAATCTTGCTAATAACGAGCAAGTTTTTAATAAGTTATTGGAGGATGGGGCAGAAATTATGCGTAATGAGATTGCTATTGGCGCTAGCGAGCATAAAGAGCGCGGCTTAATGGCTTCTTCAGTAAAAACTACTAAAATACGCGAAGATAAGCATGGATATAAGTATAAAAATATCCGATTTACTGGGTCGGAGGGTAGAAAAACAACGAAATCTGGTAAAAAGTACGATATCACGAATTGGTTAAAAGCTTTGAGGATAGAATATGGAACATCTAAGCAGCTTGCTAGTCCTTTTGTCAGGCCCGCAGTTCAAAGAGCGAAGCCAAAAATATCCAGTCGATGGAAAGAGATATTTAGTAAGGAGATAAAGAAACTACAATGAATAACTTAAATAAACTAATTAAGCAGATATTTAGCGACTTTATTGTTGACGGTGTATCAATACCATTTAGCTATTTGTTTTGCGAAGACGATGACGATGCAGCTGTTGATACATATTGTGTATATTATAAATATGGTGATAAGTTTGAAACATATAGTAATGATCGGCCAAATATTGAGGGAATTAGCTTCACGGTTGATATCTATTCAAAAAATGATTATACAAAAATAAGAGAAGAAATTATTAAAAGAATGCTAGAAAATAATATTTTATGGACTGGTGATGCTACTGAAGACTACGAACAAGATACGGGTCTTTTTCATTTACCAATGGGATTTTATTTTTTTGGCAATGTAAAAATATAAAGGAGGCTATAAAAATGGCAAGTATTGGATTAAGAAGATTTAGGTATGGTCAGTTAAATTTAGATGGTTTGACATACAAAACTCCTGCAACTTTAGCCGGAGCAATTGAGAGTTCATTTACTCCTAATATGAATGAAGCGTCTTTATTTTCAGATGATGCTGTAAAAGAACGTGCATCTTTATACAAAGATGGAGATTTAACGCTTGGAGTTGATAATGATGATGAAGATATTTTTGCGCCATTGTTAGGAAAAAGAGTTGAAACTGAAACTTTCGATGGAGTAGAAGTAAAAAAATATATTTCTGGAGGTAGTGATACTCCTACATATATTGGTTTTGGGCAAGTCATCCCGGTAATGATAGATAATGTCATTAAATACAAAGTGGAGTTTCTACATAAGGTACAGTTTAAACCATTCCAAAAAGACTATAAAACTATGGGTGATTCGCTAGAGTTTACAACACCATCTGTGTCTGGAAAAGTATTGAAAAACATTAATAACGATTACAAAATTGAGACTTCTTTATTTGATGATGAAGAAGTTGCATATGCGTATCTTGATTCATTGTTTATACCAGAGGCATAAACAATGAAAGCAAAAGCGATAAGAAATTATAAAGACAAACAGACTGGCCTTATGATTAAGATTGGCGATTCTATTGATATTAATGAAAGTAGATTAGATGATCTAAAAGGTCTAGTAGTTAATGATTCGCCAAAAAATAAATCAAAAGACATTCTTCAGCATACTGAAGAAGTTGAGTAAGTACAAAGGTATTCAATTAGGAATACCTTTTTTAGTTAAGAAAATATAAGGAGGAAATCGCAGTGGACAATTTATTAGCAAGTATTCAATACATAGAGGCAGGTGGAAAGAAATACCCAGTTGCTTTTACTTTGAATGTAATGTCAAGATTGCAAAAAAAATATGGAAATCTTGATGAAATAACAGCAATTTTTAATAGTATGTCGGATGCAAATATGGATTTAGAACAGTTTATCTCATTATTCGCCGAAATGTTAAACGAGGGGGCGGCTATATTAAGGTATTTTAGTAATGGTGAAGAAAACCATTATAGCGAAGATATTGTAGGTTGGTTGCTTACAGAGATGGGATTAGAAAATGCAAAACGCACAGTTGCGGTTGCTGTTAATGAGGCATTAACAAATAAAGTTCCAAAAGGCTCTAAGGCTGGTGCATCAAGAAAAAAGTAGATGAAAATAATATCTACGATTTCGAGTGGGTACTATTTGTATCTGTAAAGATGCTTGGATTTTCTGGAATAGAAACAGGATTTTTGACATTAGGGAAATGGTTGGATTTATTTAATTATTATAAAGAATTTCATGACTTTGAGACAAAGAAATATCTGTTTAATAGCGACGAGGAAGAGCAGCAAACTGCTGAAAATAAACAGAGCAGTAATAGTGCCGTTAATAGTGATGCCTTTCCAAATTATAGTTTTTTTAAATAGCTTTTGAAGAAAGGAGGATTAAGTTATGGCAAATGAAAATACCTTTGGTGGTACTGTTAAACTAGAAGGCGAAACTGAGTATAAAAAAGCATTGTCTGATATAAGTTTAAAATTAGGTCTTGTTAGTACAGAACTTAAAAAAACAAGTTCTGATTTTCTTGGAAATGAAAAGTCGATAGAATCATTAACTGCAAAAGATGTTGTATTGAATAAGCAACTAGATTTGAATACAGAAAAAGTAAAATTGTTAAAAGGAGCATTAGAACAAGCTACTGAGCAGTATGGTGAAAATGATGCCAAAACGATTAAGTGGCAAAAATCATTATTCGATGCAGAAACAACTCTGAATAAAACTAAGAATGAAATTGACAAGAATAAAAAGTCTATGGAAGAATTGGAGAAATCAAGCGATGATACAAGTGATGCAGTAGATGATTTCGCAGATTCAGAAGACGATGCAAGTAAATCAACAATTAAACTGGGTGATTTAATTAAAGCAAATTTGTTAAGCGATGCTATTGTTGGTGGCGTTAAAGCTCTTGGGGGAGCAATGAAGCAAGTCGGATCAGCAGTAGGTGATGTTATAAAAGAATCTTTAGGAAACTATGCGGAATATGAGCAACTTGCTGGTGGTGTTGAGACTTTATTTAAAGATAGTGCCGATACTGTCAAAAAATATGCTGACAACGCATATAAGACTTCTGGATTATCTGCGTTAGACTATATGGAAACAGTAACATCGTTCTCCGCTAGTCTATTGCAAAGTTTGGGTGGGAATACAGAGAAGTCTGCGAAAATAGCTGACATGGCGATTATTGATATGTCCGATAACGCTAATAAAATGGGTACTTCAATGGATAGTATTCAGAATGCATACCAGGGGTTTGCAAAACAAAACTATACTATGCTAGATAATCTTAAGTTGGGATATGGTGGAACTAAATCCGAAATGGAAAGATTGTTAAAAGATGCTCAAAAACTTAGTGGTGTAAAATATAACATATCTAATTTAAGTGATGTATATGAAGCTATTCACGTAGTGCAAACGGAATTAGGTATTACTGGCACAACTGCTAAGGAAGCTTCAGAAACAATATCTGGGTCAGTTGCTGCTATGAAATCTTCGTGGCAAAATCTACTGACTGGTTTAGGTAATGGATCAGCTGATGATATGCTAATTAGTAATTTTGTTGATAGTGCTTTAGTCGCATTTGATAATCTATCAGTAGCGATTGAACAAATAATTTATGGATTACTGGATGCGGTGCCAAAACTTTTAAATGGACTCATTAGCAAGCTGCCAATGCTTTTGTCAGTTGGGGTTTCAATGATTAAATCATTGCTTGATGGGATAAAATCATTAATCCCTACGCTAATCCCTATAGCTAATGAAATTATCACTACTTTACTAACTACTATTATAGAAATGCTACCATCTTTAATAGAGGGTGGAATTGAAATGATTGTTGGATTAGGAAAAGGATTGACAGAGTCACTCCCAACACTAATTCCCATAATGATTGAAGCGATTTTAACAATGATTGATACATTATTAGACAATATAGATTTAATTGTAGACACTGGTATAGAGTTATTGCTTGCTCTTGTTGACGGTATTGTAGAGGCAATCCCAACGCTAGTAGATAAAATACCAATGATTATAGAAAAATTAATTAGTGCAGTTGTCACAAATCTACCCAAAATATTAAATGCTGGGGTGACAATTCTTCTAGAACTGGCAAAAGGGCTTATCAAAGCAATTCCTACATTAGTATCAAAAGTACCTGAAATCATAGCTGCGCTTGTTAAGGGATTTGGAGATCTAGTTAGCAATATGTGGGATGTGGGTAAAAATCTTGTTTCTGGTATCTGGGAGGGTATAAAAGGCGCTAAAGATTGGTTGCTCAATAAAATAAAAGAATGGGCAGGCGGAGTATTTACTGGAATCAAAAGCTTTTTTGGAATAAATTCTCCATCAAGGCTCATGAGAGATGAGGTTGGTAAGTACCTAGCACAAGGCCTTGGGATCGGATTTGAAAATGAAATGCCTAAAGTAATATCGAATATGGAAAATTCACTACCAGAAACTCTAGACTCTAGTGTAAATGCCCGTATTAAGACAAATGTTGATAGTGTAGAACTACCGACAGCAAATGATCTAATGGTTGATTTTAACGCAGCCACAAGTAATCTATATTCAACTGTATATAGTGCAGTTTATAATGCGATGAAATTATTTAGAGGCGATGTTGAATTAGATAGAGAAAAGGTTGGTTCTTTTGTTCTTAGAACTGTTGAGGAGGTGGTTTATTAATGGCATATTTTATATATAAAGGTGTTAACTCAAACGATGTAAATGGAATTGTAGTGCAAACACTACCACCAATTACAAATGCGCCTATACGCGTTGAAACCATTGAAATCAACGGCGTTGATGGTGATAGAACAAATTTATTAGGGCGCAAAGCTTATGACAAAGTAATTAATATTGGTTTATCATGGGATTATGAAATTAATGAAATAATGGATTGGCTTAGCGGGAGTGGAAAACTAATCATGAGTACTGATCCAAATTACTACTATGATGCTAAAATACTCAATCAAATTGATTATAGTAGATTGCTAGTATTTAAAACTGCTAATATCACATTTCACTGTCAACCTTACAAATATCTTATTAATGAAAATCCAATTACAGTTACATATGATTCCTCAGAAGAACGAAAACAATTGGAAGTAGAAAATAAAGGATATATTAATTCTTTACCAAAAATTACAATTACAGGAACTGGAACAGTTGAGTTTAAAATGAACAACACAACTGTTTTTAGTTTGTCTATGAATGATGTGGAAGATACAATTACTGTTGATTCAACATTGCAAGATGCATATACAAACTCTATTAATAATTTAAGGAATAGATCAATGACTGGATATTTTCCAGAGTTATTAAGCGGGTCGAATTTAATAGAATTATCTGGAGCAGTCACTAAGGTAGAAGTTAATCTAAACTCGAGGTGGATATAATGATACGTGTTTATGAAGCAACTGAAAAGTTGTTTCACAATAATGGTTTGAAAGTTTTGAAGCCTCAAAAATGTTATGTCTATATCGAAGATAACGGAGATTATTACGTTGAAATGGAAAATCCAATTGAAGACTTACAATTTCTTAAACAAGATTATATAGTTTTAATAGATACTAGGTATGGTAAACAACCATTTAGACTCGCAAACCCAAGAGTTAGAAATAACATTGTATATTCGAAAGGATTGCATGTTTTCTATGACTCTAAGAACTATGCTATTTTTAATGGTCGTGTTGAAGAAAGAGACTTAAATTATACACTAGATTATATTAATACTCATTGCGATGACATAACCCCATTTACAACTATTAGTGATGTTACAACCATTGCGTCCACGCAATTTACTAGAAAATCATTGCTAGATGCAGTATATCAGTGTATAGAAAAATGGGGCGGTCATCTTGAACGTAATGCTTTTCAAATTGGTATACGTAATATCATTGGGAGTGATAAACAAATTGTATTAGCAATGAATAAGAATATTGTTGCATTAGAAAAGGCAGAAAATTGGGACTTTGTTGTAACAAAACTAATGCCTGTTGGTTTTGATGGGATAACTTTACCAGAAAAATACATATTAAGCGAAGTTAAGTACGATATCCCATATACTAGAATTGTTACTTTTGAACAAGATATAGATCAAGAAGCATATAAAGATGAAAACGGCAATACTGATGAGGTTGCATATAAAGAAGCACTAATTAATGATTTGCGATTACAAGCAATCAGATATATTGAATTAAATCAGTATATGCGAATTAACTACACAGTGAATGCAAATGTATTTGATAATGTGATTGAGTTAGGTGATATAGTTCAAGTTAAGCATGAATTGTATGATATTGACATTTTAACTAATGTAATATCCTTAACCTATGATGCGATATTGGACAAGTATGTTACCGTACAGTTCGGGAATTTTAGGCAAGAACTGAAAAATCTTCAAAAAATGATTACAGCAGAAACTCAAAAGCAAGTTAAACTGTCAAGTGACTCAACAACCGCCTTTTTAGAACAAGAGCTGCAAAACGCTACATCACAAATCATTAATTATCTAAGTAATAGTTTTGCTGTTTATGAGAGTAATCAAACATTATATGTTGACCGCTTACCTAAAGAAGAAGCAATAAATGTTTTAAGAATAAATGATAGAGGCATCGGATTTTCTCAAAATGGGATATACGGTCCTTTTAATTCTGCATGGACAATCGATGGAACTTTAGATATGCAGGTGATTAATGTTATTAATCTTACAGCTAGTATGATTCGTGGGGGGACACTGGTTCTGGGTGGCACTAGTTTAGGAGATGGGAATATCGAGATTAAGGATTTATCTAATAGAACGATTGGAACTATTAATAAGAATGGTTTCACAATGTTTTCTATCGATGGGGGTAAGGTTGTTATTGATACGACTGGTTTAAATGGGAATGACAAAAATGGCAATAGCACTTTTTATGCTATTGGTGATGAATTCTACACTAAAAAACTAACTGCAGAAAATGAATTCAATTTAGGAGAAACAACACGCTTTGTTGATGTAAACGATCAAGAAAATGTCGGTTTTGGTGTTGTTGCACTGGTATAGGAGGTAAGTTATGGCGATAAATATAACACAAAGGAACGCCTGGTATATAGAAGAGGGAACAGTAGCGGGTGTATCTACTGATAAGAATTATCATTACGGATTAGCAATTCGATTAATCAATAGTGAAGAAGATGCTATTGCAAATAACAGATCTATAATTGAAGTTACCCATGCAATTTTTAAAGATTGGGGGAACGCTTATAATCTTAATGATAATACAAGTTGGTATAAACTCGATGGGGGAAATCAAGTTAA
This sequence comes from Coprobacillaceae bacterium, assembly GCA_031555175.1. Lineage (GTDB taxonomy): Bacteria > Bacillota_I > Bacilli_A > Erysipelotrichales > Coprobacillaceae > JAVBUP01. Next base: position 42,947 of record JAVBUP010000002.1, on the reverse strand, counting down.
TGTAATTACAAGATATGACTTAAGTAGCAAAGCAAATGGGACTTGGTTTAAAGCTGGATACGATACTAGCATTTGGACTAAAGGTTCAAGCACCACTTATACTATAAATCACAATGCTGACGGAACAAAATCATCAATTGTTAGTGGCTATTTTAATGCTAATAATCCAGGATATTGGACAAGCGGGTCTGCAAATGTTACGGTCAATTTACCAACAATTCCTAGAGCAAGCACTGTTGATGCTGTAAATGGGAATATTGGTTCGGCAACTACAATACAGATAGTAAGATTGAATAGTTCCTTTAAACATAAATTGTATTATCAAGTTGGAAATATTGCTAAAACATTAATTGCTGAGAATGTAGATGCTACCTATACTTGGAATATTCCAACGTCAATATATGCACAAATTCCTAATAGCAATGCAGCTTTCGGTTATGTCATTGTTGAGACATATAATGGAGCTACTTTGATTGGCACTTCCCAGTCTGTGCTGACAGCAAAAGTTGTAAATAGTAATCCAATATATGCAAGCAAAGATATCTTATATTATGACAATGATTCTAATGTAGTGGCTATAACCGGTAATAATCAACAGATTGTGCAAAATCAATCTTTATTGAGTTTTGCTTTTGGTGATGCAGTAGCAATGAATAGTGCAACTATGTCTAAATATGAAATTACATTCAATGGATCAACTCAAACTTTTGTAAAAGGATCCACTATCGATTATGGTAAAATCAATTTATCAGACAATACAACAATTTCTATTAAAGCGATAGATTCAAGAGGTAACTCAACAACTATTAGCAAGGCAATTACTGTTTTGCCTTGGATTAATCCGTCTGCTATTATAGTGATGCAAAGAAAGAATAATTACGAAGATGCGACATTGATTAATGTTGATGGAACGATTTCAAGTGTTGATTCAAAAAACTCAATGACATTGTCTTATCAATATAAGAAAACGACAGAATCAACTTATTCAAACGAAATATTTGTTGAAGATAATGTCGATGTGATTGTCTCTTTTGATAAGAGTTATTCTTATGATGTCCGATTTAATATTAAAGATAAATTTGCTTCAACGGTTATCAATAAGACATTATCAAAAGGTATTTTTACTTGGTTTGTAGATGTTATAAAGAGAGCTGTTGGAATTAATAGATTTCCAAGAGCAAATTATGCTTTAGATATAGTTGGGAATTTTGGAATTGATGGTGTTATTGAGCAAGGTTCAGTCAACAAGGTATTTTATAATGTTGCAGAATTTGCAGATAACAAAAATAGTAGTGTAACTGGAGCAATAGTAATTGATTTGCCTTTTGGCTGGAATTCAACTATGCTAGAAATCGAACTCGATATTTATAATTATGGCGCACAAGTTGATGACTTATCTAGTTATTCGAAAATATTGGTTGGTGGCTACAATTATAGCGAAGGTGCTTGGTATAGCACAGCTGCTACAGTTCTTGGTTCACTACCAACCGCTAAAATACAAATGGGATATAACATATCAACTGGCAAATGTTGTATTAGAATAGGCGATGAAAACACCGTTTGGAACTATCTAAAAGTTAATATTTCTAAAGTCATTGTTACTTATGCTAATGTCGCATATGATTGGAGTAATGATTGGATTATTTCGTTAAGAACTGATACTAATATATTTACCCATATGGTAGATGCGAACAAGTGGAAATATCCTGTATTACAAGGCACGTGGCTAAATTATGACAACGGAGCATATTATGCTCCCTCACGATACAAAAAAATAAATGGTATTGTTTACTTAAGTGGCTTATTGAAAAATATAAGCAACAGTGAAAGTTTGATTTTCAGACTTCCTGTTGGGTATAGGCCATCAAAAGTGTTAATTTTCACTACACGTTCAAATCAGGCAGATACTCGTGTTGATGTTTTTCCCGACGGCGGAGTTGTTTTTATTACTGGTAATACTGGTTTTTTGTCTTTAGATGGGATGTACTTTATATCAGAGCAGTAAGGGGTGAGTAAAATAGAACAATTATATTTATATGTAGGCTTGGCAACAAGTCTTTTTGCATTAGGGACATATATTCTTAAAACAAGCAAACAATTGAATAAATTAGATAACATTGAGGCGATAGAAAAGAAACTTGATGTAATGAATGAGAAAATGACTAATGATTTAGTCGATCGTGCAGTATTAACAAAGAGAGTAGAGCAACTCGAAAGAGAAATAAAAGAGATTAAAGAAATGCTTAGAAAGAAGGATAAATAAATGAAAGAAAAATTAACTAAATTAATTGATATTAAGTCTATTGTGACACTTGTTACATTAGCAGTATTTGCCTATTTAGCAACTACAAAAGGCATTACATCTGAAGTATTTATGAATGTGTTTGTCATGATTATTGGATTCTACTTTGGTACACAGTCCAATAAGAAAGATGGTGAATAGTTATGACACTAAAACTAATGAATAAAGGGTATTGGTTATCAACAGGTGGTGATTACAAAACACGTAATCTTGGCTATCCAACCCATACTGGTATGGACTACTGTAATGTTGATTCAAACACATCAGTATTAGCTGTGGCCGCTGGAAAGGTTATCAAGGTGATTAATGATATTGCTGATCCAGTTCCACCTAAAAACGGTATTGATTACAAAGGAGTAGCCTCTGGAGGAAATCAAGTTTATATTGAATTCGGTAATTGTGTAAATAGACTTTGCCATATGAAATATAACTCTATTAAAGTTAAGGAGGGAGATATAGTTAATAAAGGTGATGTAATTGGGATACAAGGTAATACAGGATATTCAAACGGAATGCACTTACACTTTGAGATGCAAGTAAATGGAGTTCCGGTTGATCCACTTCCATATATCAATGAAACAGTAAAGATTGTTGATTTTGTAGTACCGCAACCAACTCCTCTACCAATAGTTGAAGAATATGATATTACATATCATCGTACAAAAGCAGGCGATACTTGTTATGCTCTTGCTGGCCAATATTTAGGTGATGTTAAGAAGTGGGAACTAATCGTTGAGTGGAACAACTTAAAAAGCAAGAATGATCTACCAATTAATAAAGATGTGATCGTTAATAAAGTTAAGAGAGTCACTCAAACTACTCAACCAGTCCAACAACCTGCAGTACCTGAAGTAGTGTTTAAAGTCAGCGATAAGGTTTTAATCTTATCAGCAGGTAATACGCAAGCTAGTGGTAAAGGGAATCCATCAGGATCTTCGTTAATTGGTGTGAATCGTCAAATAATGAAAATTAATGATGGGCAAGCTTATCCGTACATGATTGGCGATGGTAAAACAGCGAGTGGTTGGTTTAAAGCATCAGCACTTAAGAAAATTTAATACATACAATAGGCTTCTGAAAGGAAGTCTTTTTTATTTTACACTAAAGTATTGAATGCACTTATGCCCTAAGCTATAATAATATTGCCAATAGTTGAGGCAGCTCCCAAATCGTTTCGAGGACTTTTCACCGAGTCGTTAGTAGATAGGAGGAAAGACTATGGCACTGGAAGATTTCGTAGTATATTGGAATACGCTTGTAGATGTGGTAACGATTGTATTAAGTTTGATATTAACAATATATAAAATTATACAATTGAAATCAAAACAAGACAAATCCGATGATACAAAGAAAGTGCCAGAAACTGAATCTTTCTTTATGATCGGAAAGTGGGAAACTGATGATTATGAAACTTTAACTGTGCAAGATGGTAAAATTGTCTATGAAACTAGGCATAACGAAAAAATCTATGGTATGGTTGTAAGAAGTAATAATTTTAAGGATAGAAAATAGATGCCACTATTACTATTGTTCCCAATAAAAAGGATGCTTCTGGCGGAGCATCCTTTTTTTGCTTTTATAATTGTTCAAGTAACAAGGCTTTTGCGTAAGCGGCGATAGTCTTGTATCCGTTCTGATTAGCTTTCTCTAATAGGTTATCTTCATCACTTTTTTTAATACGGATGTCAATTCGGGTATAGTTTTGCTTATTGTACTCATTTATGTAATCTTGTTGATTGAAACCTTTTTTTTCCATATTGCACTCTCCTTTAAAATGATATATAATGTAGTAGTAAGGATAGGTTAGCTGGCTGGCTACTTATTCTTTTTTATTTTTACTTTGAAGTCTATATCTATTTGTTTGATTTCATAGTTGCTATTAATTAATACCTTTAGCAAACGTATGATTATATTTTTCATATATCTCCTTATATAGAACTCCTACCCTTACTACATATATATTATAACACATATTACGGCATATGTAAATAGTTAATTGAAAACATACATAAATATTTTTATTTAGGGGACAGTTAGGGGTACAAAAAAATATATTTTTCTTATTAGCAATATGATTTGATATGAAAAATTGTGAAATAATGGTAGTTATAAGCACAAATAATAGGTATAATAGTGTATACCTAATTCTCCTAAGGGCTAGTTGCAGGTTCGATTCCCGCTGGGGGTGCCAATTTAATTGTTTGCTTATATAGACAAAATATAAAGGAGCTGAATTTATGAAAAAATCTGTGCTTATTTGTAATGGCGTTTTTATGAGAATGATGATAAAAAATATAATGCGTAATATGAACGATATTGATATTTTTGAAACAGAAGCTAATCATATGGAGATAATGATGGCAGTCTATAATCATGAACCAGATGTAATAATGTTTCCTATGCAAACTAATGATTTTGATGGTATAAAGCTCTTAAGAGTAATTAGAGAAAGAGATGGTGCAGTAAAGGTAATCATGTTTTTATCAACTTCTGAGGATCAAAGGAATTTATACTTGGCAGCTCAAGCTGGTTTGACTGGATATATTACTACACCCATTACTCCAATAGTAGTGTTGGAAACATTAAATAAGGTTCTCTTGTCAGTAGTAGCTAAATAGCATTAAAGAATATAGAATACGATATATCTTTGGGAGGCACTGTATAATCAGTACTCTTTTTATTTTGTTAAAAAATAAATATTTAAGTTTTTCATTATCCACAAAGTTGCATTTTATTTATAATGTTGTAGAATGAATATATAGATTTATAGATATGTATAATATAGATGGAAACGAAATTAAACTAGTACATTAGATATAGTTTATTATTAACGATGGATTCAAGTAAAAATTGATTATAGAAAAGGAGGAATACTTTTGGCACAACATATTATTATTACTGACTATAATCCTAATTGGCCAAAGATGTTTGAAGAAGAAGCTGCCGTTATCAAGGATATTTTAGGTGAAAACTGTGTTTCAGTTCATCATATTGGAAGCACTGCAGTAGTTGGATTAGCGGCAAAACCGATTATTGATATACTACCGGTAGTCAAAAGTCTTGATGAAGTTGATAGAGTCTCAGCGGAGTTTGAGAAGTTATGTTATGAATATTTGGGAGAGTTTGGTATTGCAGGGAGAAGATATTTACGTAAGGGTGGAGATGAGCGAACACATCAAATCCATATCTTTGCAATCAGTGATCAAAAGAATATCACTCGTCATTTCGCTGTACGTGATTACTTACAAACTCATGAAGGTATTAGAAATGCGTATGGTAAATTAAAGAAGGAACTTGCTTTAAAACATCCATATGATATAGAAGCCTACTGCGATGGAAAAGAAGCATTTGTTAAGGAGTTAGAAAGGCAAGCCTTAGTATTCTTTGATGAGTAATTATATTTGTTATTTAGCGCTATAAGCGCTTTTTATATTAAAAAGCAAAGGGTTTATAACACTCTTTGCTTCATAAAATTATATATTATTAATTTCTCCCCAGTCCTTCATATACTTTATTACTTCCATAAAACTTTCCCCAAGAGTAGTTAAACTATATTCTACATGCATAGGCATTTCTTTAAAATCATGGCGAGTAATAAAACCATCGCTTTCAAGCTCTCGTAATTGTTTAGTAAGTGAAGACTCAGTTATATCTCCTAGATGACGTCGTAAGATCCCAAAGCGATTAATATTCTGTATGCCGATATAATATAGAATTTCTATTTTCCACTTACCCCCTATTAGCTTATAATACACTCTAAACGTATATATTTCAATGTACTACAAAAAAGTACAGTACTATTAATATTAATGTAATATGATAGGATATCTATACCAAGGCGGTTATAGTATGCATTTTACAGGAAGAACTTGGAGGCCGCCATATGAAGCATATTCAATTATTATTCAAGCGACAGTAGGCTGCACATATAATAAATGTAGTTTTTGTAATTTATATAAAGATGAATGTTTTAACATGTCCCCAATGACAGAGTTTGAAGAGGATTTAGCAGAGATTAAGAATTATCAACCAAATGCACGAAGAGTTTTCTTAACTGGAGCCAATCCGTTTGCGATGAGCTATGAAAACTTAAAATTAAGGGCATTAACGATTAGAGATTACTTGATTAAGTGTCAGAGTATAGCGATGTTTGCTAGTATTAGAGATATTAAAGACAAAGAAGTATGGCAATTAAAAAGACTTCGTGCTATGGGGATAAATGGTTTAAGTATTGGCATTGAAAGCGGCGATGATGAAACACTTATACTAGCTAACAAAGGGTATACATCAAATGATATTATAGAACAATGTAGAAAATTAGATGAAGCAGGGATAGAGTATTATTTTGTTTACATGACTGGACTAGCTGGCAAAGGCAATGGGATTAACAATGCTATAAATACTGCAAAAATCATAAATCAGTTAAACCCATATTTCATTTCTATAGATTCACTGACGCTTTTTCCTGGAACAACGCTATTTGACATGGAAAAAAAGGGTCAATTTATTCCAACGGGGGAAAAAGAAAGACTGGTGGAGCTACAAATGTTAATAAAAAGTCTGCAAATACGTACGCATTTATTGGCAAATACGATATCTAATTTCTATCCGTTGACGGGCTATTTGCCATATGATAAGGATAAGATTGTTAGTAAACTGCAAGAAGTATGTGGTGAAACTAATGAGGATGACATGATTCAGTATAGAACCAATTTAAAATCATTAGGTTAAATAAAAATAGAATCTTAGTTAGATTCTATTTTGGTTTATATATTTCGATTACTACATCTTAATCATTTGAATTGCGATACAATCAGGACCACCTTGCGTAATAAAAGCAGGCGATAAGTCTAGCATCTCAACTACTACATTATTAAAGCTTTCCTTAATTTGATCAACAATTTCTTGAGCTTGTTTTAAAACATCGGCATGGGATACAAAAATCTTGTAATCCTCATTAACACCCAATGCTTTAAAATGTTTAATCACTTCACTAGCAGCACCACTCATCGTTCTTTTAATCGCAAATTTCTCAATTCTACGACCATCATCAGTTTGTTGCATAACTGGGATAATTTTCAATAATCCTCCTACTGTTGCAGCGATTGGAGTTAATCTTCCCCCACGTCTTAAGAAGTTAAAGTCTTGAGGTATTAAGAAAGAACGAGCAGAATCAATTGATTTTTGAAGTTCTACCTTCATTTGCTCTATTGATAAACCTTCTTCTCTCAATTTCATCGCCTTTTGCACTAAATACCTATGTGGTCCACATAGGGTTTTTGAATTCATTATATATATACGGTCATTATTAGTGACACTTTCTCTAGCTCCTACAGCGCTTTGATAAGTACCAGATAATCCATCTGCCATTGAAATAACCAAGATTTCATCTTGTTCATCTTCAAATATTTCAATAATTTCTCCAACAGCTGGTTGCGAAGATGTTGGCACTCCTCCTGCTCTAACTTGGGCAATAAACTCACTGCTATCGATATCAACAAATTCTTTATAAGTTTTACCATTAACGCTAACGCTTAATGGTAAAATAGTTATACCTAAATCTTTGCCATCGCGAGGATGATATAAAGTTGATGTATCAGTAATTATTTTCATAGTAGTCTCCTTTTGTATGAAAGATATAAATAATATCTAGTATTTAATACTTTATAGTGTCGTTTTATTTACTGTTTATTATTCTGCAACTATTTTAACATATATTTATTCTTTTGTCTTTCTTTATCGAAAATTGTCAAAATAAAATTTATTAAAGTTATATTTTCTAAACAATTCATAAATATTTTGAAATACTTGACTTTAAAGTTTGATTTAATGCTATGCTTATCTTGTAAGCTATGCTTATCTAGTAGGTAGTTAATTTAATGAGGTGAATATAGTGATAAAGAAAAGAATAAGAAAAATATTGTTAATATTAGTATTGGTAGTAATAGTTATATCAACCGCTATTTGTTTGTGGAGATTTCAAGATCGAGATTATCGTATAGTTCTTCAAGAGCAAGTTGGTACAACTGAAACTCAGCCTTCAACTATAAAAGTTGGGACCTATAATATTAAAAGCTTAGACAATGGTAACGCAACTAGTTCATTTGTCAACGATGTAAAAGATTTAGATTTAGATATTATAGTTTTGCAAGAAGTAGATAGAAATGCGTCAAGATCCAATTATCTAGACATGGTCAGTGTATTAGGCGAAGAGGCCGGATATGAATATTATTATTTTTATAAAAGCATGTGGATAATTAGTGGTGATTATGGATTGGGCATTTTAAGTAAGTATCCCATTCTCGAAGTTGAATCACATGAGTTGCCTAATGCTACATTAGCCGAACCGCGTATATTAGCTGGCGCAGTCATTGATATAAACGGTTTTAAATTAACTGTTTATAATACACATTTGACATATTTTAATCGCAGTATTAGAAGTGATCAAGTAAATTTTATAAGTGATCTACTTATGGATCGAGAAAATACAATGCTACTAGGAGATATGAATAACTTTACAATTGAAGATATTTATTCAATTAATGGTTATCAACAAGTAACATCAGCCCAAAAGCAGTTTATTACTTTTAGGGGCTTTGCATTCGTTGATAATATTTATGTCTCAAATAATATGCAAATATTATCTACTAATATGCAAAACACCACGTTTTCTGACCATAATATATTATGGTGTGAGATTAGCCTTCACAAAGAAGGGAGTGGCGAGTAGCGGTGAGTACTATAGTAAAAAAAGTATTTTCTTATAGATACTATATATCTTTATTATTGATTACAATTGTGATGTCATTAACGTCATATTTGAGCCCGCATCCTTTAATGGTCTTTATGCTAATCTCATTTATAGTTAACAGTATAATCGTAATATTTAGCTTATTACATAATATCTTAAAGGCATTAAGAATCCATAAAACTAATCATGAGTCATTTTCACAAGTCATATACAAATTACTTAAAGCCATTATAATATTAATAGTTCATTGGTTATACTTTGGATGGATATTTGTTGTGGTTTTGCTACTTGGAAGAAGCAGTGAGATATATGGTATATTCACTACCTTATATCGCTACCAAGCTCATCTTGTATTAGTATACCTTTTAGGATATCTCTTTATTTTTCTAGTTGAAGTGATAGTGCTAATTTATCTATTCCAATTCATTAGAAAGTATCTAAGATATAGGTTTGAGATTATATCAATACTGTGTCTAATCAGTTTGATTGTAGCAGTTATTTATATGCAACTAAGATTTATGCCTAATCCGACTTTTAGTATTCCAGGTGGAGTAAGCTTTTTAGGTATCTTTAATTTATTTAGTGATTATTTATTAACTTCTATGCCATATTTATTGGCTAATGCAACTATTACAGTAGTTGTAGCATTGCTGTTAATTGCAATTTTGAATTTGAAAAGGATATCTAGGTAATAGATATCCTTTAATTCTACTTCTTCCAAGGGCGAGACTTATCTAGCCAACCGTGTTTCTCCCAATATATCTTTTCAGATGGATGCGAACCCATATTTTTCTTTTGCATGACACCCATCATATTGAACATGAATTTCTGCTTTAAACTTGTATGAATTCTGCGTGCCATTAAGTATTTAGCGAGTTTTGTGGTATCTATTTTGATTTTGTCCTTTTTCTTAGCGCTAATACCTGCCCAGTTCATGGATTGCGTGGTAATACCATAACATCTAACATTTGGTATCCCCCAATAGAATAGGGTATTAGAGATATCTTTTGTTGCGTGTTTTGCTCCTGAACCAGCGGCTGTAGAAATAACTACAGCTTTTTTATGAAACATAACTTCTTTTGGCTTATGCGGCAGCCAATAATCAAATGTGAGATCTATAAAAGCTTTCATGGGAGCTGAAGCTCTCATGCAGTAAGTAGGAGTTGTAAAAATCAAAAAATCAGCTTCTTCAATCTTATCCATAATAGGTTTTTTATCTGCATAGAAAGGACAGCGAGATTCATCTTCTAGACATTGATAACATCCTAAACAGAAGTGGTTTAAATCTCTAGGCAGAAAGAATTCAGCGATTTCATTATTATCACCAAGTTTATTAGCAACCATTCTACCAATATGGTAAGAACTTCCGTGATGATTTTGACCATGTATTAAAAGAATATTCATTATTGTATCTCCTTTCCATAGATTAATCTAAACTGTCTGATATGATTTTTGATTGTCAGCAAAGCTTCGCCTTCTTTATCAGGATGACGATCACAAATCGTTAGTAACAAATATATTGGGGCATAGAAGTGTAATGCCATAATGTTAGTGTTGAAATCCTTTAATTCACCCATATTAATAATAAGAGATAAAAGAGTAGACTGATAAGAAAGTGGTTCATCAACATACTTTTGAGAATAAAGCTGTGCTAATGCTTGATTATTGAACTGCTCGATTGTTAACATCTTTCTAAACTTGCAAGCATAGTCATCATGAAGATAATATTTGAATAATGTAATGCCCATTTCCACTAAAGTATCTTCAGAAGTGCTAGCAAATATATTAGCATCCATAACAGGGTTATTTCCATCCATATTTAATGATAATGCTTGTCGTTGATAACGAGTTTTCATCTCCTCTAAGATGGAATCAAATATATCTTGTTTGCTTTTAAAGTGTTTATATAGAGATGGGGTTTTAATTCCAACAGCTCCAGCAATATCACCGACATATACTGCTGTATATCCCTTAATGGAAAATAGTGATAACGCTGCATCTAATATTTTTTGTTTTGTATTCATATGCTCCTCCTGGCTAATTATGATTAGCTTATATTATAGGCTAACTATAATTAGCTGTCAAGGTGGTAGTTATTCAATAAATGACATTATTTTACGAAAATTTACGGTAATGGTAAAGATTATGTAAAAAATGTAAAATTGTTATTGCTTTAAAATATATTTTATTCTAATGTTATGGTAACAAAATAATTTGCTAAAGGGGAATTTTATGGAAAATAATAAAGAGTCATTAAGTAGTAAGACAGCATATATTGTGCTTGATGGCAAAGAAAAGAAGTCTGCCTTATTTGGAACACTTTCATTAATGATTGCGGATTTTTTTATTTCATTATGTATTGCGATTTGTTTGCCAAATATTTTAGGGAAATTTGATGCGACTGATCTATATACACCAATCGTTGTTATTCGAAGTGTAGAAAGTGCATTAGGGATGTTGATTGGCGGTAAATTAGGAGATATCTTCGGACGTAAGAGATTAGTTCAAATTTTAGTACCTGTGCTTATTATTAGCGGGGCAGTTTGTGGTATAGCATTAGATATTTCTACATTCTTAATCGCCATTGTCATCTTAGGTTTTGTTAATGGGATTTTGATTGTAACAGGGTTTTCTATTGTCACTGATATTGCAGAGACAAGTGAAAGAAGTGCTTACTTTGGATATGTTAGCACAGTAACTAACTTAGCTATGGTTGCAACTCCATTTATTGCCGGGGCTTTAACTGATTTAAAAGTCCCAAGTTTTACTTTCTTTGTACCAATTCCTTTTGCAGCAATAGCTTATTTATTATTAATGAAAAATTATCAAAATAAGCCTGTTGAAAGTACAAAAGGCTTAGATTTTATTGGGTTTACGTATATTACTATTGTAGTCGCTTCATTCATTACTATTTTGACTATAGGTGGAAAGCAAGTAGAATGGACTTCTCCTGTTATCATCGCTCTACTAGTTATTGGGGTAATATTTACTGTATTAATGATTCGTAATTTAACTAAATCAAAGAATCCAATCATTGATTTACATTTATTTAAAGCAAAATCATTTACTGTATCAAGTATTTTAACTGGATTAAAAATGCCTTATACAACTATCCTAACTGTCTATATTGTGCTTTATATTCAAAAAGTATTAGGCCAGTCAGCAACATCGAGTGGAATGGTTAGCTTACCAAAGACAATTGCCACAATTCTCTTACCAGTTACATTTGTAACTATTATGAAGAAAAGGCATAAAGGAAGTTTCAGACCACTACTTGTTTATAGTATGGCCCTAACAATTATTGCCGTTGCTGTTATGACATTTGGGCTTGGTTTTGAGATAGTATTTATATTATTTTTAGTAGCTTCATTGCTACTAGGTATAGCAGAGAGTATGCAAGCAGTAACTTTACAACCTTATGGGTTATCAGAGGTTGAAAGACACCAGTTAGGAATGGCGAATTCTATGCTAACATTTATACCAGCGATAGTATCATCATTTGTAACAGCAGGATTTGGTATGATATTAAATATGTACGAAACAGGAGTTGGTGATGCATTACCAGTGATGGGATATATTGCTTTAATTGCTGCTGTAGTGTCATTCTTAATTACATACAAATATGTGCCAGAGTAAATGTTTTATTAGAATTATGAACGAGTTGTCTCGTTCATTTTTATAGTTTTAAAAACACTAACCAACAGTCAGTGTTTGTCATTTGAAATATAGTTAATTATAATAATATTTCATTCCAATTAATATTTTTTATATCATCTCTTATAAATTGAAACATCTCTTTTTTGTTCTTTTTAAATATTGCATAATACTTCACTTGAGCTTCTTTATCGGAGATAGGAATATTAATTCTATTATCATCATTGCTACGACCTAAAGTAATATTTGATCTAAAGTGTGGGAGGGCGGAGGCTCTACGGATTTCATTAAATATGTTTTCATCGCTTTGCACTAGTAGATGAGAGTCAGGAATATGCTTCAAACATATTTCATTCCAAAACCCAATCTTTGATAAAAGTAAAATGCTCTCGCCATTCAAATCAGCAAATGATACTTCGTTAAACAATGCAAGAGGATGCGCTGGGGGAAGTGAAAGGTAAAGATTCTCACTAAATAATTGGATTGATTGATAATCTTTATGTTCATAAGGATAATCTAAAACTATAATATTGTATAAATCATTCCTTAATCCATGTATAAGTTGAGTATCAGAGTTTTCCATTGTCTTCTCAACATTCATGCCAGGATACTTTTTATTAAACAAATTAGTCAATGCCCAGATTGGAGCAGGGGCTAATGAACCTAGAACTATTGTATTCTTATGCTTATTAAAAAACACAAGATCGCTCTTCATCGTCTTGGACTGTTCAATAATATTTTTTGCATGCTTGAATGCTAATTGTCCATTTTCGTTAAGAATAATTTTATTTTTCTTTCTGTCAAACAATTCAACCTCTAAACTTTCTTCAAGTTTCTTTAATGATCGAGTCAAGGCTGGTTGAGAGACAAGTAGCACTTCAGATGCTCTCGATATTGTTCCCTGTTCAACGATAGTCACAAAATACAGTAATTGAGTTAATTCAAACATTTGTAAACCACCTTTCACTATGCATATTAATTATAGCACAATACATTATTGATATTGTACTTTTTTTATGTGCCTAGATAAAATAATGGTGTAAAGAGTAGGAGGTATCTTATGGAGTATACTAAATTCTCAAATGGTGTAATGATCCCTATGTTAGGTTATGGGACATTATGTATATCACCACAAGAGACATTCAAATGTATATTAAATGCGCTTGCTTGCGGATATCGACTTATTGATACTGCAGCTAGTTATTTCAATGAAAAAGAAATAGGCGACGCTATTGTAAAATCGAAGATACCTAGGGATGAAATATTCATCACTTCAAAAGTATGGATCCAAGATGCAGGTTATGAGAATACATTAAAAGCATTTTATACTAGCCTGAATAATCTTCAAACTGATTACCTAGATTTATATCTTATTCATCAGCCTTATAGTGATTATTACGGTTCTTGGAGAGCTTTAGAAGAACTCTATAAACAAGGAAAAATTAAAGCGATTGGAGTATGTAATTTTTCGCAGGAAAGATTTGTAGATCTTAGTTTGAACTCAACAATCAAACCTATGATTAATCAAATAGAGATTCATCCCTTTCACCAACAAGCTGATACAATATCATTAATGAATAATTATGACTGTCTTGCTCAGGCATGGGGGCCGCTTAATGAAGGACAAAGAGATATTTTTGAAAATCCAATACTTAAGGAGATCGCTGATAAGTATCAAAAAACTATCTCACAAGTGATATTAAGATGGCATCTACAAAAGGGAGTAATAACGATTCCTAAAACCACTCATTTAGAAAGAATGAAGGAAAACATCGAAATATTTGGCTTTACTTTGGATGAAGATGATCAAAATAAAATTAAGCAGTTAGATATAGGACATAGCGAAATCATTGATCATCAATGTTACACAACCGCAAAGTGGTTGAACAAATATAAAATACACGACTAGGAGGAAAAAGAAATGTTATTTTACTTTACAGCAACAGGAAACAGTCTCCATGTGGCAAGACAACTGGATCAAAAATTAGTAAGTATTCCACAAATTTTAAAACAAGACAAACTAGTATTTGAAGATGAAACAATTGGAGTAGTGTGGCCGGTATTTGCTGGTGAGCCACCCAAGATTGTTTTAGACTTCTTAAAGAAGGCAACGTTTAAAACAGATTATTTCTATATGATTATAACTTATGGTAAAGATGCGACGGACTCACCAGAGTTCATCTATGCCAAAGCGAAAGAGTTTGGTTTAAATATTGATTATATTCATACAGTATGGATGGTTGACAATTATTTACCAACGCTAGATATGGCTGAAGAGTTAACCTTAACTAAAACCACAGATCAAGATATAGCGCAAGCTTTAGCTGATATCAAGAACAGAAAAAAGTTTATCCCGCAAGCTGAGCAAAGTCAAATTGACTTCCATGCTAGAATGGCAAAAATCTTTGGAGAACATCCTGAGTTAATCAATGGTGAGCAAATTACGGTTACAGATAAATGTGTTGGTTGTGGTATTTGTGCAAAGGTATGTCCAGTGGGAAGATTCTACATTGAGGATGACTTCGCTAAAAGGGCACTGAACACTTGTGAGTTTTGTTTAGCCTGTGCCCAAAATTGTCCACAAAAAGCGATTATAATGGCAATGCCAGAGAAAAATCAAAATGCAAGATTCAGAAATGAAAACGTGACATTGCAAGATATCATCAATTCGAATCAACAATAAAGGAAAATAGAAATGAACAAAAGACAAATAGGAAAAACAGACATGTATGTAAGCCCAGTAGGGCTAGGTTGTATGGGTTTCTCCCATGCCTATGGTGTGGCTGAGGATAAAGAAAATGCAATAAAAATGATTAGAAAAGCGTATGATATGGGTTATAACTTCTTTGATACAGCGGAATGCTATACGGGAGAAAATAATGATGGAACTATCTCTTATAATGAAGAATTAGTTGGAATTGCATTAAAGGATGTGCGTAAAGATGTTATTATCGCTACTAAGTTTGGTGTTAAGCATAAGGGAGGATATTTAGAGCTGGATAGCTCTGAAGCGACGATTAGATCTTCGGTGGAAGGAAGTCTCAATAAACTTCAAACTGATTATATCGATTTATATTATCAACATCGCATGGATCCTAAAGTAGAGCCAGAAGTTGTAGCAAATGTTATGAAAGATTTAATAGCAAGTGGCAAGATCAAAGCATGGGGCGTTTCTGAAGTGAATGAAGAATATTTGCGAAGAGCCCATGCTGTTTGTCCAGTATCGGCCATCGAGAATCGTTATTCAATGATGGCTACATGGCATGAAGATATATTTCCAGTCTGTGAAGAGTTAGGAATTTCTTATATTGCTTTTTCTCCGCTAGCAAATGGATTATTATCTGGGAAGTTTACACCACAATCTAGTTTTGATAAAGGGGACTTTAGAAATGAGATGCCTCAATATCAAGAACGTGGATTTAAAAAGGCTCAAGAACTCTTGAACCTATTAGACAGAATGTCCAAAGAAAAAAACTGCACGATGGCGCAATTATCACTGTCTTGGATGATCTGTAAAAAAGAGTATATTATTCCAATTCCTGGAAGTAGAAAAGAGAGTCGGATATTAGAAAATTTTGGGGCAGGAAATGTGAAGTTATCTAAGGATGAAATTCGTGCAATAGATAATTTATTGAAAACAATTGATTTTGAAGTATTTGGTGGACATTAATATAGAGATAAAAGGAGGTTATAAAATGTCTAATTTTAAATTAAATAATAATACTACAATTCCAGTTGTGGGATTTGGGGTATTCATGATTCCTAACGATGGGCCAACATATGAGGCGACATTACAAGCGTTAAAAGCTGGGTATCGTCATATTGATACTGCAGCTGGATATAGAAATGAAAGTGATGTAGGTAAAGCTGTAAAGGATAGTGGAATTGATAGAAGCGAAATCTATATTACATCAAAATTATGGTTACAAGATTATGGATATGAAAATGCTAAAAATGGTATAGAAACATCATTAAAGTTATTGGATGTAGATTATATTGATTTATATTTATTACATCAACCCTATGGTGATTATTTGGGTGCTTGGAAAGCATTAGAAGAAGCAGTAGCGGAAGGTAAAATCAAATCAATTGGGATTTCTAATGTCACTGTCAACTTATGGAATAAGTTTAAAGCTGGTATGACAATTATGCCAGTAGTTAACCAAGTAGAATTCAATCCATTTACGCAACAAGTTGAGTTAAGAAAAGTAATGACTGAAAGCAATATTAGATTAGAAGCCTGGTATCCATTAGGGCATGGTAATAAAGATTTACTAGAAAATGAAGTGATTGTGAGCTTAGCAAATAAGTATGGCAAAAACCCAGGACAAATCATTCTAAGATGGATTTATCAAGAAGAAGTTATTTCACTACCTAAATCTACAAATGTAGACAGAATAAAAGGTAATATCGATATATTTGATTTTGAGTTAACAGTAGAAGAAATGAAGCTAATTCAAGCATTGGACACTGGAAAAGGAACTCATAATCCTGAGGATCCTATGAATGAAGCAAGATTAAGCGGATTAAAAATTCATGACTAAAAAAGGAGAAAATAACTATGGAATTCGTAAAACTAAATAATGGATTAGAAATGCCTAAAGTAGGATTTGGAGTATTCCAAATCAGAGAAAAGGAAGAGTGTATTAGAGTAATTCTTGATGCGATTGATGCGGGATATCGTTTGTTTGATACAGCTCAATCTTATGGAAATGAAGAAGCTGTTGGAGAAGCAATTAAGCTATCTCCTGTGGCTAGAGAAGAATTATTTATTACAACAAAAGTATGGGTAACAAATGGTGGATATGTGAAAGCGAAAGCATCAATTGAAGAATCACTTAAAAAGATGCAATTGGATTATCTAGATTTAGTCATCATCCATCAACCATATAACGATTATTATGGAACATATCGCGCAATGGAGGATTTATATAAAGAAGGCAAATTAAAAGCGATTGGAGTATCAAATTTCTATCCTGATAGAATTGTCGACTTAGCAATCTTCGCTGAAGTCAAACCAGCAATTAATCAAATAGAAATCAACCCCTTCTTCCAACAAGAGCAGGCACTAGAGTACAACAATAAGTATGGAGTACAACTACAAGCTTGGGCACCATTCGCTGAAGGTAAGAATGATATTTTTACAAATGAAGTATTAAGTACTATTGGTAAAAAGTACAATAAAACTGTAGGACAAGTTATTTTGAGATGGTTAGTTCAAAGAGGCATCGTGCCTCTAGCTAAGACCGTTAGAAAAGAAAGAATGTTAGAAAACATTAATGTATTTGATTTTGAGTTAAACACTGAAGATATGAATGCAATTGCTTCGCTGAATACGGGAGTAAGTACATTCTTTTCCCATAGCGATCCAGCTATTGTAGAAATGATTTGTGGATTAAAGAGATAAAAGGAGATAAACATGGAAAAAGCAATCGAAGTATCAAAAAGAATTTGGAATGCAATGCATGAAATAGACATTGAAACATTAAGAGAATTAGTTCATGAAGATGCCCAATTTGTTCATATGGGTGTGACAGTTGGTCGTGACGCTGAATTAGACATTATAGAGAAAAAAGGGATTGTCTATGACAAGATTGATTATGAGGAAGTAACTGTTAAACAAATCGACTCAATTATCGTTTTACTTAACAAACTTAAACTAACAGCAATTGTTGGAGGAAATGAAGTGCAAAATCCATTTGTTGTAACAGAAATCTATTCAACAGCAAATGATCAGATTAAATTAGTCTCTATGTCTTACACAAAAATTATGTATTAGTATAAAGTATATATGACTATGAGGACGGTATAACTTATATATTTTGAAGCAAATAATTACAATACTACCCTCATTCCAGAAAGTGCTTTATTAGCACTTTTTTGATTTTATTAAATAAAAATTGAATTTGGCTTTTAGATAAAAAATAGTAACTCTGATTTAGTAGAGTTACTATTTTTTTATCGGATGAAGTTAGTGAACTGATGTGGTTCATCACTTTCGGGAGTGCCAAACTCTTTTTTACCAAGATTTATACTTTTAATTAAGAAAGCCATATTTCTACCAAGAGTTCGCATTGTTTGCATTCCTTCAAGATCTTTCTTTACTTCATCAGTGCTGTTTCCGTGAACACTATTCCAATATTGGCTACTTGCTACTGGCATACCCCCAATCGTGAAGTATTTATTTAATTGATCGAATGTTGCGCTTGCTCCACCACGGCGGCAGCTAACTACAGCAGCTCCTACTTTCATATTGTTTTTACCAAAGTTAGAATAAAATAGACGATCTAGAAAAGATACAAGTCCTCCATTAGCAGAAGCGAAGTAAACAGGAGAGCCTATCACGATTCCATCGGCTTCTTGAAACTTTTGTGACACTTCATTAACATAGTCATCAAATACACATTTTCCAGTTTGGCGACATTTACGACACCCAATACATCCTCTAATATCCTTATGCCCTACCTGAATAATCTCAGTTTCAATTCCCTGAGTTTGTAACGTTGTAGCTACTTCTGTTAGTGCAGTATAAGTACACCCTCTTGCATTGGGACTTCCATTAATTAATAATACTTTCATTTTGTTTCCTCCTATTTATTTAATTGACTAAAGTCATGGTTGTGGATCTCTACTAATGTAAAGATACCATCTTCGTATTCATATTTAAGAATACAACAATTATAAAATCTCTCTGTTTTTTTAACAAGTGCATAATCCTCCCATTCTCGATAAAACTGGGCACAAGCTGCTCCATGAGATACAGCTAATACAGTATCATGATCATCTTTGTTCATGATGTCAATAAGTGTGTTACTGACTCTTTTTCTAACCTCTTGTTCTGATTCTCCACCAAAAGTTTTAAAGTAATCTCCATAGGGAAGTGGAGGATTCAAATCTTCACTTTCACCTTCAAATACACCAAAGTTCCACTCTTTTAATCCCTTAACTCTAGTGTAATCCATTTTAAAGTTTGTAACGTATTCAAGTGTGTCGCAGGCTCTTTCAGAAGTAGATGAGTAGGCTTTATTAAATACTATGCCTTCGTCTTCAAAATACTTACCAGCAATTTTGGCTTGGTTAATTCCAAGTTCTGTAAGTGGCGCATCGCACCATCCTTGAATCTTGCGCCTAACATTAAATAGTGTTTGACCATGTCTCATAAGATACAATGTTTTTTTCATTTACATGCTTCCTTTCAATTGTTGTAAAGTTATTACTTTTAGCTTATACTTAGACTATACAACCTTGTAGTAACTACAAGGCAAGCCTTTTAGAAGAAAAGGAGGAAATAATTTGAAAACGATGAAAGAAGTGTGTATGGCATTAGGGATTGGTTATGAAACATTACGTTTTTATTGTAATGAAGGACTGGTACCAAATGTAAAAAGAGATATAAACAACTATCGCCTATTTGATGAAAAGGATATAGCGTGGATTAAATCTTTACAAGCTTTAAGAAAGTGTGGAATGAGTATTATTGATATGAAAAAATACATGAACTTATGTATTGAGGGGAAAACATCGATTAACAAGCGCAAAGAAATGTTAAATAGGCAAAATGAAATTCTTCTAAGAAAACAAGAAGAACTTCTTGAAAGTATGATATTCATCAAAAATAAACAACAATACTTTGATGATATAGAGTCTGGTAAAATAGAGTATTCAAGTAACTTAATTGACTGTGTAACAGGTAAAAAGTTATGCGAGTAATATTTACTTTTGATGACAATGATCATCGCCACTTCAAAATTATAAAACCATTATTTGAAAAGTATAACGCAAGATGCACATTCTATATAAATATTGGCAAGGATGATTTCAATGATTTTTTAGATGACTATAAATCTTTGTATGGACAAGGATTTGAGATTGGAAGCCATGCTTATTTGCATCAATCATTGATTAACTTATCACTTAACGATGTGAGAAAGGATTTTGAATTATGTGATGCGAAGTTTATGGAATACTTTGAAATAAAGCCACAAACATTTGCATTTCCTAATCATGATTTTAATGAAGAGTTGTTATCCATCGCTAGAGAGTATGTGTTAGAGACAAGGAATACATTAGTTAATTCATATCGTAAAAGTGTAAATACTAATACAGATGTGGGAGAAGTAATTACTGTTATTGAAGATTGCTTAACACATGAAAAAGATCTTGTTATTTCAGGGCATAGTGTTTATCTTGATAATCAAGATTTAAATGATAATGAAGAGATACTAGGATATAGCCCTGTGCACTTAAGTAAGTTAGAAGAAATAATTGCATATTTAGTTAAGAAAAACATCGAAATAATGCCTTTAGTCAAAGCACTTAAGTAACTTACAATTAAGTGCTTTTATGTTATAATTAAAGTATTAAAGGAGGACTAGAAATGAATCAAGCATATGAAAATATTATTTCAAGATACTCATGTAGAGATTTTGAAGAAAAAGAAGTAAGTGATGAATTATTAAAATTAATTGGTGAGGCAGCGGTAAGTGCCCCTTCGGCGATGGATAGACAGCCTTGGCATGTGCATGTGGTTAGTAATAAAGCACTCGTTAATGAAATTCATGATGAAGCGCTAAAAATAGCTTTTCAAAATGAAGGGATGAAGGAAAGAATTGAATCAAGGGGCGGAACGCTATTCTATCATGCTCCAGTTATCGTGTTTATTTCTAAACAGGTTGGATCAACTGAAGCATCTGGTTTATTAGATTTAGGTATTATAGCTCAAAATGTATCATTAGCGGCTAATAGTTTAGGGTTAGGAAGTTTACATTGTGGTATGGCTAGATTGGCATTTACTCCAGATAAGGAACAAGAGTTTTTATCTCGTATTGGAGTACCAGAAGGATATGTCTATGGAACAGCTGTTTTAATTGGATATCCAAAGATGCAAGGAGTAACTCGTACTCCAAATAGCGAAAAGGTATCATATATTAAATAATGAAGAAGGTTAATACTTTCTTATCTAGCAATAACACAAATCAAATGGATTATTATATTTATGAACCAGATAACAAACCAAAATACATTTTACAAATTGTTCATGGAATGTGTGAATATTTAGAACGCTATGAACCATTTATTAGATATTTAAATGAACATGATATTTTAGTATGTGGACATGATCACTTAGGACATGGTAAAAATGCTCCGGAAAAGGGTTATATAGCAGATAAAGATGGCTATAAATACTTAATTGAAGATGTCCATAAAGTAAGTACTATAATCAAAGAGCAATATCCTAATATTCCATATTGTATTTTAGGACATAGTATGGGAAGTTTTGTAACAAGGAATTATTTAAGCTGGTATCCTAATGAGGTTGATGGAGCTATCATCATGGGTACAAGTGGTCCAAATCCTTTAGGAAAGATTGGAATCAGTGTGGCGAAGATGATTAAAAGCATATATGGTCCTAAACACAAATCTAAGTTTATTGATAAATTGGCATTTGGTTCATATAATAAAGGTTTTGAAGCTGGTGAACCATCTGCTTGGATTTCAAGTGATTCAGAAGTTTATCATGCATATGATAAAGATGAGCTATGTAATTTTAAATTTAGTATCTCTGGGTATATAGATTTATTTACAATGTTAGATTTAGTATCATCAAAGAAGTGGGCTTGCGAAGTTGCTAAAAATCTGCCTATTTATGTAGTATCAGGTGATAAAGATCCAGTGGGTGGTTATGGTAAAGGTGTCATTCAAGTATTCCATATGTTAACGGATGTAGGGCGTAATGCGGATATGAAGTTATACCCACAAATGCGTCACGAGATACTTAATGAAATTAACAAAGAAGAAGTATATCTTGATATACTTAACTTTATGGAACGTAATTTATGAGATATATCCGTGAAGATGGAACTTTTATAGTCTTTAAAAGTATCTTATGCGATGATGAACCAACTATTTTTAGGCATTTTAAAGGTCAAGAGTATCAAATAGTAACGATAGCCACTGATAGTGAGAGTAGAGAAGATATAGTTGTATATCAGGCTTTATATGGTGATTTAGGTTATTATACTAGACCAGCAAAAATGTTCTTCTCACTTGTTGATAAGGACAAATACCCTGAAGTTACACAAAAGTATCGCTTTGAAGCATTAAGATAACGCAGCAATAAATTGCTGTGTTTTTTTATAAATCGACAATTAATTCATTCTATTATCTTTACAATAATAGTAGAGGTGATAGAGATGGATATTTACATAGATATTGTATATCTACTGAATCTTGTAATTACTTTTCTCACACTGTTATCAATTACAATATTTTTAAACGATTCAGCGAAAACAAGATGGCTGTTTCTATTATCTCTACTCATAAGTATAAGCACGTTCTTAATATACTTAGATGATAAATATATAGTTGTTTATTTATTGTGGGTAGCTATGTGTTGTGGATTATATTATCGGCATAAAGCTATTTATGCGATAGTGATTTTCTATATAACGAGCTTTATTATTAAATTCACAATGATAAACTTTTCTAAAAATGCAGTATTGATAAATGGAGTATTAATTGTAGGGCTATCTTTTAATTGGTTGGTGATGTTTGTGATTACTACCATAGTAATTGGAGTCTATACTAGTTATTTTTTTAAACTGAAAAAAGAATTAACAATAGAAAAACTATTTGTAGATGTTGCGATTAAACTCTGTACTGAAGAAGAATTAATAATTTGCAAGGGTTTTATTGATACTGGAAATGCAATTGAAAAAGATGGCAAAGTTGTCATCTTTATAAAAAGTGCTAAAATCTGTAATTTTGTAGAAAGCGAGCATGTTTCAATTTACACAGTCAATGGCATGGATACGATAAAGCTCATGACTGTTGACTATGTAGTGATGAATGGAAAGAAGTATTTTGATGTATATATTTCATGTGTTGAAGATATATATATAGAAAAGGTTGATTGCCTTATAAGTGGAAAGCTATTATATTGGGGGTAATGATATGGCATGGTTAAAGAAGTTATTAAGTTTAATATTTAGTAAAAAAGACTTAGGGACATACTATATTGGTGGTAGTGAAATATTGCCTGCACCATTGTCTAAAGAAGATGAACTAGCGGTATTAATTGCTTTTGAGCAAGGTGATATGGAAGCTAGGAATACATTAATAGAACACAATCTTAGATTAGTTGTGTATATTGCAAAGAAATATGAATCAAATGGTAATATTGAAGATCTAATAAGTATTGGCACAATTGGGTTAGTTAAGGCTATAAATACATTTAAGTTAGATAAAAATATTAAACTAGCTACGTATGCTTCAAGATGTATTGAAAATGAAATTTTAATGCATCTTAGAAAGACAAATAAATTACGTAGTGAAGTATCATTTGATGAACCGTTAAATGTTGATTATGATGGTAATGAATTATTGTTATCTGATATTATTGGCACAGATAGTGACATTGTCTCGAAAGCAATCGAAGAGAATGAACAAAAGGTCTTGATTCAAGAGGCTCTAAAAGATTTAAAACCGCGTGAAAGACAGATATTAACACTTAGATTTGGTCTAGATGGAAGAGAAGAACTAACACAGAAAGATGTTGCTGATTTATTAGGTATTTCACAATCATATATTTCTAGACTAGAAAAACGAATTATTAGGAAGTTAAGAAATAAACTGAATAAAGCGGTAATATGATTTATTCAACAGCGTTGCTGATATTATTTGTTATTATGGAGTAATATATCTAACTTTACCTTGTTTGGTAATATAATACCCGGTAGGTTGTGCAAAATAGGTAGATTGAATAGTGAGCAACATTCCTGTTCTGCCGTTTCGCTTATAATCAAGTTCCCATGAGTATCTTTCTTGCATGATATTAATTCTATATCCATCTTGTAGTAGCATATTTATTTCCTCAACGCAGGTATATTCTTTTTCTTGATCATTAATTATAAATGTTTCACTTTTACTACAAAGAGTAACCATTTCTGCTGGGCTTTCCATGGATGCACCATCTAGTGATGCTTCGTTGTAATCGCTAGGAAATATTAACAATGATATAGACACCAATAATATAATTCCGACTAAATAGACTATTATCTTTTTCATTTCGATATCCCCCTTTTATATTAATGTACCATATATAGTTAAATAATAAAAACTAAATGCGATATTTATGGATACATTTTGTATCTAATATTCATTATGTAATTTATTAGTAGCTTATATAAAGAAATTAATAGCTAAATTAGACAAGTGTCATAATGTGACAAAAATATCTATGACTTTAGTATATTATTATTTGGAGCGGGAAAACTTCCTATTGTGATGATAGGAGGTTTTTTAATGTCGAAATATAAGGTTGATATATGTAATTTAGATACTTCTAAACTAAAGACAATTCCAGCTAAGGAAATGGATGAATTATTCTATATGTATCAACATGGAGATTTAACAGCAAAAGAGAAGTTAATTTATGGTAATCTGAAACTGGTGTTAAGTCTAGTGCAGAAATATAGTCATAGACATGAAAACATGGATGATTTGTTTCAAATTGGCTGTGTTGGTTTAATTAAGGCAATAGATAATTTTGATTTGAGTATAGGTGTTAGATTTTCAACTTATGCAGTACCAATGATAATTGGGGAAATTAAAAGATTTCTACGTGACTTTTCGATGGTAAAAGTATCAAGGAATCTTAAGGAAATTGCTTATAAAGCTTTACAACTAAAAGAAGAATATCTAAATACATATCAAAAAGAGTTATCAACTGAAAAGGTTGCAGAGATGATGGAGTTAAAACCATATCAAGTGCAGGAAGCGTTAGAAGCAATGCAAAGTGTTTCAAGTATCTTTGATCCGGTTTATAGCGATAATGGTGAAGAATTAACACTCATGGACCAAGCTGTTGACCTAAAGGATAAAACACAATCATTAAATGATTATATAGCTTTATATGATGGTATTAGAAAATTAACAGCGAAGGAAAAACTGATTATAAATCAAAGATACTATGCAAATAAAACACAGACAGAGGTTGCTGAAGAGTTAGGGATATCGCAAGCGCAAGTTTCAAGATTAGAGAAATTAGCAATTGATCACTTAAAGCGAAATATGTAATATTATGTAAAATGTTTCATATGATAGATTAGGTGATTGGTATGAGACTAGTAGATATGCAGTGTAAAGATGTCATAAATGTTGTTACAGGATGTAAAATTGGATTTGTATGTGATGTAATTGTAGATAATTGTTGTGCTTGTGTACAAGCAATTGTCGTAGAAAAAATAACTTTTTGGCGTTTCTTTCGTTTCTTTAGTGCAATAGAAGAAGTAATAATTCCAATAAATAACATTGTAAATATTGGAGAAGATGTAATTCTAGTGAATATTTGAAAAAAGTGCCTAATAAAAGCACTTTTTTAAGTTTTTGCAGTTGCAATAAAAAAACAATATAAAGAGATTCAAGCTTGTGCAAAGATTGCTAGAATACATCGTTTTGGTCCAAACTTAGTATTTGAAAAAGGGAAGACTTTAGTAATTCAAGTAGATGTTATTTCAGTAGAAAACGGGGCTGTAGAGTTCTATACAATAACTACACCGTTAATAGTTAGTAAATAAAAAAAATCTTAATAACTGATTGGGATAGATATAATTAATGCTATCCCTTTTATTATTTAAAATAATCGATTTATTCATGATATTTTCCGACATTTATTCGATTTACTATTGCAAATAAAAAACTATATGGTATTATCTAAGCGGTGATAGAAATGAAGAAAAAAATAACTTATTTTGCAGTCGCTTTGGTAGTAGTGGTTGTTGCTGGACTTGTGTACTTTTTAAAAGATGAAAAGGTGTACACAATTGCTGAGTCTGGAACCTATACAATTGAAGAAAAGTATGAAAAAGTAGTAATAAAGGCAGAGAATGTTACATTAGAAAACATGGAAGCTACAAATATTGTTGTAGATGCTAGTGTTGGTGATGGAGATGTTTATTTTAATAATGTCAAGATTACTAAAGATTTAGAAATATATGGTGGAGGTTCAAACTCAGTTCATATAAAAAATTGTGAAGTAAATAATATTATTGCAGGTCGTAAAGAAACGGATACACGTATCGTTATTGAAGAAGGAAGTCACGTATCTTCTTTGAAAACAGTTGATCATGCGATCATCGAAATATTCACTACAGTAGATAATCTAGACATTGAGGGTGAAGCTAGGGCAACTGTTAAAGTTGGTGCTAGCGTTGGGTCTATTGTTGTTGGAGAAGAATCAATCAATGCTGTAGTAATTATTGAAGGTGAAAGCAATGATATTACAGTAAAAAATGGAGCTGAAACTCCAAAAATTATAATTAGTGATAATGGAATTGCTAATGGAATTATTGTAGAAAAAGAAGCTGTAGTTGAAGCTATTGAGATTTCTGGTACTTTAACAAGTATAGATGTACTTGAAAATGCTACAGTAAAGAATTTTAATGTTGCTGGAGCAGTAGAGGTGTTGTCGTTTGAAAAGGACTCTAAAGTAGAGTCAGCCGTAATTTCTGGGCATGTCGATACATTAGTTGTCATCGATCCAGTAACTATTTCTGGTAGTGGTACTATTGAGGTAGTTAAGACTGATAATACTGATGCAGTAGTTGCTATAGCTACAGTTGTTAATGATGTTAAACCAATCGTTAAGGTTCCTACAGTGTTAGGTAATACAACTATTGCTATTAATGGTAATAGCATAACTTGGGTTGGAGTGGAGAATGCTAGTAAATACGAAGTATATGTTGATGGAGTGCTAGCTGGGCAAACTACTGGAACTTTCTATGATGTGTCTAAATATAACACAGCTGGAAAGACATATGTAGTTACTGTGAAAGTAATTGGAGATGGAATTAATTATGCTTCATCTACTTTGAGCAATGAGGTAAGAAAGACTGTTGCCAGTGCGCCAATTAGTTTGAATGCACCAGTGATTAGTTTGAATGGTAAAGAAATATCATGGTCAGCTATAGCTAATGCTACTGGTTATGAAGTCTATGTAAATAACATAAAAGTTTCAACGCAAAAAACGGCGACTACTTATGATATGAGCAGTTACAATGTCGGTGGCACAACTTATTCTGTATATGTTATTGCGACTGGTGTTGTGAATTCTAGTGCAAGTAATACAGTGCAAATGATTGTCCCAAAAACTGTAGTTGGAGCTCCTACAGTTAGTTTAAATAATGATTTATTATCATGGAACTCTGTTGCGAATGCTTCTGGATATACGATTACAGTTAAGAAAGGTAATTTGGTAGTTAAGACATATACGGTTAACTCTTCTACCACTTCTCAAGATTTGTCAGGAGTAGAAGTTGGATCAAACTATAAAGTAAGTGTAGTAGCTAATGGCATTGGGTCATATCTAGATTCAGTAGTTAGTAATGAAGTGTCATATTCACAAAATATCTTTGACTTTATAACATTGCGTTATAACTATCGTTATGATAATGGGTCAGCATATCGTACTCATTGGATTCAAGCGATTTTTGAATTAGAAACTAAGATTGATATTAAACAACCTAATGGTGTTGATAGTAGGACTTCTTATGAAACTGCATTTAAAAACTTTATTTCGGCAACGAATATAAGTGATAAAGAGGCTGCGGCACTATTAATTGGAGATAACTTAATCGTTACTTATTATTACTTAGATGATAATGGCAACGAAGTTGTAATTCCAACAAAATGGGATACTCCAGAGACTAGAGATCTATTAATTAAAGAAAACTCTTGGGGAGATTGGTTAAGAGAACCTGGAGACGTTAAATTAGCAGATAGAACTATTCCTGCACATACAAATGTTGGATCATCAGCAAACATTGCCTATAATGCAATGCAAACTTCTTACATTTCTGTAGCACTAGATGAGTTTGTTGGAAAAGAAATGTATATAAGATTTGAAGCAATTGTTATTAAAGATGGTCAAGCGCATGTCTTTACACAAACAGTATCAGAATTAGTTGATTTCCCAGAATATACTTTGGCAAAACCTACAGTTTCCTTATCGGGTGATACATTATCATGGAATTCTGTAGATCAAGCTTTTGGATATGAAATCATTGCTGAACAAAATGGTAAAGTAGTTAAATCTGTAGAGGTTGGCAAAAATGATTTATCAGTTAATTTGGGTACATTATGGTTAGCTGATGGAACATATACAATTAAAGTAAAAGCATTAGGAAATGATGATTACAATGTAAATGATTCAGCTATTTCTACTGGTCAAGAATATGTTTTAAATAAAATATTATTAAAATTAGAGCCTGAAAATACGGCATTCACATTATCAAGTGGATGTTTACAATTAAAAATGTTTGGTAATTTTGCTGAAGATTTATATATTGACCCATTAACTGGAGTATCAAGTGCAACAACTGCAGTTAAGGAAAGTATGATTAAATTGCTAAATGGTGTGGCTACTGATGAAGAAGTTATTGCTGCAGCCAAGTATATAAAAAATGATATTATATTCTCAATGTATTATTATAATGATGATAATGAAAAGGTATTTGTTAATACTACAACTAGTTATGTTTATGCTAAAGATAAGCTTTGGGATGGGTGGTATTATACATCTGCTTTAAACCCTGTTAGCAAAGGAGCAGTAGTTGTTGGTCCAAGTACTTCAAGTAAAATATCTGGTCTGACTTTAGATAGTTCACGATATTTGTATTCGATGGTTAAATTTGCTCGAAAGGGAACTTCTGGTGCGAATAACTATGATTTAGGGAACGTTACTGGCAGAACGTTGTATCTACAAGTTAACGTAATTAATATCGTTGATGGGCAAGTTCGTTTATATCAAGATGTTACATCTTTAGATATTAAGGCAGGATTATAG
Organism: Coprobacillaceae bacterium; assembly: GCA_031555175.1. Taxonomy (GTDB): domain Bacteria; phylum Bacillota_I; class Bacilli_A; order Erysipelotrichales; family Coprobacillaceae; genus JAVBUP01. The sequence continues at coordinate 13,397 of JAVBUP010000002.1, read as the reverse complement.
TCTTAATAATGAAGATTATATTAGAAAACTAATGATTTAGGAGTATAGGTAATGTTCAATCTATATTCCTTTTTTTAATTAGGTGTGTTATAATTCTAATATATCAAGTGGAGGTATTATTATGGGATTTGGAAAAAAATTAGTTGGATGGTTTACTGAAAACCCAGATGAAGAATATGAAGACGGATATGATGAAAATGATTTTGAGGTTAATGAAGTAAAGACTAGCATTTTTGAAGATAAATCAAGTCAAAAGGCTAGTGATGTTGTGCGAGCTTTAAATGCTAATAAAGATAGTCAAGTAGTGTTATTTGAGCCAAGATCTTATTCAGAGGCACAAGATATTGCTAATCAGTTAAAACAAAGAAGAGCAACAGTAATCAACTTACATCGTTTACAAAAAGAACAAGCTAAACGTGTTATTGATTTCTTAACTGGAGTTATATTTGCTGTTGATGGAGATATTCAACAAATCGGTCCTAAGGTATTCTTATGTGCACCAAAAAATATTGGTGTTGCTGGAGGAATATCGATGGAAGATGGAGATAATGAATAAAATTTGTTGACAATGCATACAATATCATATATATTAGTATTCAAGTAATAAAGGCAAAGAAGAGAAGAGTAATCTTAAGATAACTTTCTAGAGAGCAGCGGGTGGTGAAAAGCTGTAGGTGAAGAAAAGATGAAGATGGTCTCGGAGCTGCGTACCGAAGTAATTTAGGCTACGACGGATTCCTCCGTTAACAGGATAGAGTATAATCAGCAATGACGTACTTGATGAGATATAAATCGTGAGATTTATATGAATTTAGGGTGGTAACGCGAACTTTCGTCCCTTTTATAGGGATGAGAGTTTTTTTATTTGGATAAGGGGTGAGATTGTGATAGAACTTAGAAATGTTGTTAAAACATACATCGTTAGGAATCAAACACAAGATAGAAAAGTAAAAGACTATGTTGATGTTACAGATATTGATGATTTTGCAAGGCGAGGGGAAGCAACATATGAAATTAAGACGCGCAAAGCAAAGGAAGATATCAGGTCTAGAGAGAAGAAAATAAAACAAGAAAAAACAGCAGAGTTACATGCTGTAAATGGCGTTAGTTTGACAATCGAAGATGGAGAGATATTTGGTATTATTGGCTATAGTGGAGCAGGAAAGAGTACAATGATTAGGTTAATTAATCAACTTGAGAAACAAACATCTGGAGAAATTATAATTGATGGCAGTGATTTATCAAAACTTTCTGAAAAAGAACTTCTCAAAGCAAGAAGCAAAATTGGCATGATTTTCCAACACTTCAATTTGCTATGGTCAAGAACGGTTAGAGAAAATATTGAGTTGCCACTAGAAATAGTAGGAATTGATAAAGAAAAGCGAAGTAAGCGCGTAAATGAACTGATAACTTTAGTGGGGTTAAATGGTAAAGAAGATTCTTATCCTAGTGAATTATCTGGGGGACAGAAACAACGCATTGGTATTGCTAGAGCATTAGCTAATAATCCAAGCATTCTGTTATGTGATGAAGCGACAAGCGCTTTAGATCCAGAAACAACAGATTCAATATTGGATTTACTAAAATCAATAAATCGACAATTTGGAATAACAATTGTAATGATTACACATCAAATGCAAGTAGTGCAAAAGGTTTGTAACCGCATTGCTGTGATGTCAGATGGTAGGGTAGTAGAGCTTGCTACTAGTCAAGATATCTTTGAAAGACCACAACATGAAGTTACAAAGAGATTTGTTAGAGATGTTGATGGATATGAGAATATTGATGAAATTGTTAATGAGCTAGGGAAGCAATATCCTAATGGCTATATTTTACGGCTAATATTTAGTAATGATAATAGTGGTGAGCCAATATTATCTAGAATTATTCGTAAGACAAATCTTGATATAAGTATTGTGCATGGTAGCATCTCGGTTTCATCTAGTGGTAAGCAAGGAAGCTTATATATTCATGTTAATACTGATGATTCTAATTTGCATAATCTTCAAAAATTATTAGAAGATAATCAAGTTAAGTGGGAGGTGATATAAGATGTTAAATGAGTTAATGGCGCAAGTAGATTGGGATATGATGATTGAAGCGACTCTGGAAACATTGTATATGGCATCTGTATCACTGGTGTTATCTGTTATCATTGGGTTAGTTATTGGAATTGTGTTATATATTACGCAACGCGATGGATTGAGCCCGAATATTGTTATTAATAAGATCACTGATATAATGGTAAATATTTTAAGAGCAGTACCATTTATCATCGCACTATATTTATTAGTTCCAGTCACTATTATTTTAGTGGGTGGAATGCTTGGATGGAAGGCAGCAATTCCTGCGTTAACATTAAGTGCTAGCCCATTCTTTGCAAGAATGGTAGTGATAGCTTTAAATGAAGTTGACAAAGGAACGATTGAAGCTTGTAGAGCAATGGGTGCCAGCAAGTTTCAAATAATGACAAAGGTATTAATCCCAGAAAGTATGCCAGCACTAGCATCAAGTGTAGTTGTAACTTTTATTAATCTAGTTGGCTATACGGCAATGGCTGGAGCGATTGGAGCTGGGGGACTTGGTCATGTTGCACATATCTATGGAATGGTCAGAATGCGCCCCGTAACTGCCTGGGTAGCTACAGTATTTATAGTAATCATCGTACTAGGTGTACAATCAATAGGTGATTATGCAGTAAGAAGAATCGATAAACGATAAAAGAAAGAGGAAAGAGAATGAAAAAGTTATTTAAAACATTATTAGTTTGTAGTTTTGTCTTTACGTTAGTTGCTTGTGGAGGTAAGAAAGATGATAAAACTCTTGTTGTATCAGCGACACCAGCTCCACATGCAGAAATATTAGAATTCGCCAAAGATATTCTAAAAGATGATTATGGAATTACATTAGAAATCAAAGTTATTGATGACTATGTTACTCATAATCAAGCTTTAAATACAGGGGAAATTGATGCTAACTATTTCCAACATGTACCATATTTTAATAAACAAGTTGCTGAATTTGGGTATGATATCGCAAATGTAGCTGGAATCCATATTGAACCGTTTGGTATTTATTCTAAAACTATTACCTCAGTAGATGCTATTCCTACAAATGGTAAAGTTATTATTTCTAATTCAGTAGCAGATCATGGAAGAATTCTAGCTATCTTAGAATCTGCTGGTTTACTTACATTAAAAGATGGGGTAGATGTACTTGATGCTACTGTGGCGGATATTGCTTCTAATCCAAAGAACTTAACATTCGTAGAAATCAATCCTGAGTTATTATACTCTGCTTATAACAATAAAGAAGGCGATATTGTTGCCATTAATGGTAACTTTGCCATTGCAAATGGATTAAATCCTACAAAAGATGCTGTAATCCTTGAAGAAGGTGGAGAAGAAAATCCATATGTAAATATTATTGCAGTAAAAAAAGGTCATGAAAATGATGAAAACATTAAGTCTTTAATCGAAGTATTAAAGTCAGAAGCAGTTAAAAACTTTATCCTTGAACAATATTCAAATGGATCAGTTATTCCTGCTAAATAGTAAATATGCGATAGCTAGTCAAATAGCTATCGTTTTTCTTTTGTCAAAATAAAAAAGCCCTAAGGCTTTTACTTTTTATATCTTTTAATAATAACTTCTTTAGCGGCTAATTCAAATGAATCATCAAGTGTCTCTAAATTAGTTAAGTTATATTTATTTCCAATCGCATTGAGAATTATTTCATCAGCTAGTTCTGGATTTTTAGATAATAGACTACCATGTAGATAAGTACCGTAAGTGTTCCTATACCTGCATCCTTCAGTCTTATCTTTACCATTATTACCAAAACCTTTAATTACTGTCCCTAAGGGTTGTAAATCGTTAATATAAGTGTTTCCAGAGTGATTTTCAAAGCCGACTAGTTTATTACCGTTAGATTCAATAATTACATCTCCAATAAAACGTGAATCTCCCTTTTCGGTATAGATATCAAGGATACCTAATCCATCCAATTTTTGATTATCACTAGTAACATAATATTTCCCAAGTAATTGATATCCCCCACAAATAGCAATGAATACTTTATTGTTTTCTATATATTCTTTAATTGCTGTTGCTTTACTTGATTCTTTTAAGTTTTTAGCGACTATACTTTGTTCAAAGTCTTGCCCACCACCAAATAAAACTATATCGTATTCAGATGGATTAAAACTTTCACCCAAACTAACATTATGCACAACAACAGTAATCCCTCTCTTAGAGGCTCTATATTTAAGTATTTGAATGTTTCCTAGATCACCATAAGAATTAAGCAAATCTGGATATAAATGACAAATATGTAGTTCCATATAATTACCTCCAGTACTCTTTAATATAACCCTTTTTTTGTAAGAATTTGCGATAGGATAGCATAGCTGTATATGTCAATAAGGCATATATTTCATCGCTAGGGTCTTCTAATAATAATTGTGTTAATTTCTCATAGTTTTCTTCAATAATAAACAACTCTTCTTTTTGTGTAGCAATTTTTAATCTAGTAGCCATATCATATCTTCTAACTCCAGAGATATAGAAGGAAGTAATTGGAAAGTTCTTAATCTTTTCAATTTCTACATCCCAAATCCATGAAACATCAGTGCCATCTGCAACATTATCATTTAGCATGAATAAAGTTGCATAAGGTGTAGAAGTTAAAGCTATTGTATCCAAGGTTTGATTATACCCAGCAGGATTTTTAACTAGGAAAATAGTTAAAGTCTTCCCGCCAATCTCGATTATCTCTTGGCGTCCAAATTTAGCCTTCTGTGTACTGAAGATATGGTGTAATGTTTCTTCTTTAACACGAGCCTCTTTACACACAGCTAGTGCTGACAGGGCATTATAGATATTATAGACTCCTGATTGGTTAATTCTGTATTCTTTTCCATTGATAGTTGCAACTGAGTAAGTTGCAGTAAGGGTCGAAACTTTGTCAACACTATAATCGAGTTCTGGTCTTTTGTGACCGCAATCACAATAATACTTACCTAAATGATTGTAAGTTATAAAATCATAATGATATGACTTCTGACATACTTGGCAGAAACCACCATCAAGATTTATATTCTTGGTAGCATCGCGCCCATCATTAAATCCATAGTAAACTTTTCTGTTATCAACATCTAGATGGCTAAGCAATGGTTCGTCGGCATTTAATATCAAAGTAGCCTTTGGTGCTAGCTTAACACCTTCCATAATTTTATTTAGTGTTGTATATACTTCACCATATCTATCTAACTGATCTCTAAAAAGATTAGTAATAAGGATATAGCGAGGAGTTATTTGTCGACATACACCTTTCATAGTCGCTTCATCAATTTCAATAACAGCATAGCGTTTTATATCAGTGCGATAGAATAAACGAAAGTTTTCGATAAAGCAAGTTGTAATACCTGCTATTAGATTAGCACCAGATGCATTAGTGATTACATCATGACCTTCAGCGACTAAAGCGTTATAGATCAGTGATGTAGTAGTAGTTTTACCATTTGTACCAGTAACTAAAATCGTAATACGATCTTTACTAACCTTAGATAGAATCTTGCGGTCAATTCTTAATGCTATTTTCCCAGGTGCGCTTGTGCCCTTCTTAAAAATGTTTTTCAGAATAAATCCGAATATTTTACTTGTATATATTGCAATGTATTTCATGTATATCTCCTAAATGATTATAGGCTTATGCCTAAATTCCTTTTCTATAATCTCTTGCCTTAATGGATCTTTCTTGATTGAAGCATAAAGGCATGTTGCTCTGAACTCTAAATCTAGATAATCATAATCTCTAGTGAAATTAGTTAATAAGGCAATATTTATATCCTTTTTAATTGAATTTAAATATTCTTGTCCTTTTTTACTCATTCCTAAGACCCTAGTATAACTAATCTTTTGGCTAGGTACTTCGTTCTTGTGATTTAATAGTACATGGATTATAGTCCTTTGTATTCTGGTTCTAGTATAGCGTTTTGAAGTAAGTTTTGAAATAAAATCCGCCATTGTGTGACAACTAACTATATGTTTTAACATTAAGGCTTCAATTCCTTCACTAACAAAACACAATTCCCTTAGTTCTTCTTTAGATGTAGTCAGTAATTTATACTTCAATAAATCAAAGTAATCATCTAATAAATAATGATCCAAATCATCAATGTTTGAGCCATCTGGAACAAAATCCTTAACAGACTTATTATTACTGGTTGCCTCTCTAATACTAGTAGCACTAGTTATATGAGAGGAAGTATCTTTATCATGAAAGGAGTTTGTTCGTTTTATTGAATAAGGAGTAATGTGGTAATTATTAAATACTATTTCTTTAATATATGCTAAACCTAATATATCATTAGGGGTAGTAATAGATTTATTTGTTAACTCATTAATAGCCATATTGCAGGCATTAGCATAACGTTCACCATTTTTAACATACTTTTCTACTATTTTATTATAACCAACTTCATTATCTTTAATAGTTCTAGCAATATCTAGAATTTCATTGATATTATTTGCTTCACTACCAAAGCATATTTGATTAACCTTTAAAGCGTTTAAAATCCCAATACTGCCCATAGCAAAATAATCAGCACCATTGCAAGCATATATAAATGGAAGCTCAACAACTATATCAACGCCATTTTCAATAGCCATTTTTGTACGTTGCCATTTATCAACAATAGATGGTTCACCACGTTGCGTGAAATGACCCGACATACAGGCTATTAGGATATCTGTATTACATTTATCTTTAGTCTTATTGATATGATGTAGGTGACCATTGTGAAATGGATTGTATTCAACAATAATACCGGTAATATTCTTCATGCTACATCACCATAAAAATGATTTGGCCGATAACGATAAATAAAACAAAGGTACATAAATTAGAAGTAAGTGACATTTTATCATATTGATCTTCAGTCAACTCTAATATTGATTGATCTGCAACATATGAAGAGTCATCTATTTTAAACTTCTTAAAAAACTCTCTAGTTTTAGAAGGAGTGATAATCTTATTTCTAAAAAAATACCCCATTGATTTTCCTTCTTGAAAATATCCAAAAGAATCCATTTTTAAATACCAACACCAAGCAAATAATAAGAAAATAAATGCAAAAGCAGTATATGCATGTCCTAACATAATATATGGATAAGACATTAACTTAACCCATAGAAAAGCGAGAACAGAAAATATGATCGTATTTGTTATCATTTTTTGAATAATAAATCTTGTCATACTAGTACACCTCCAAGTTCAAATATTATAACACTTTCTTTCAATAATTAAAAGAATAGTAATATTTTGGAATATCTTTTAATGATTGGAATAAAATTAAAATAATATAATAACTAAGCATTTAATTGAAATATTGCATAATTATATACTTGTATACAATCAATAGTGTGTATATTTACATACTTGTATACAATTTGTATGAAAACTGTAAAAAAACTGCAAAAAACTGTTGACTTTCGTTGCATGTTTGATTATTATAGTAACAAGTAGTTTTTGCTACTGCTCATAAAACAAAATAGGAGGGGATTTTATGAAGAAGTTTCTTACAACCGTTTTAACGGCTGTTATGGTATTGTCAACTGCTGCTGGTTGTAGCAAAGATAGTTTCAAGTATGACGATACTTACAAAACTATATTTTCACAAGAAATATATGGTTTAAATTATTTATGGAGTGAATACCAAGTTGACTCACTAGTATTTACTAACTTTGTAGATGGATTAGTTGAAAACGATCCTTATGGAAACATTGTTGGTGCACTAGCAACAGATTGGTCTTCAAACGATGATGCAACTGTTTGGACATTTGATATTCGTAAAGATGTTAAATGGCAAAACTGGGATGGTAGTGACTCTGGTAAAGTAGTTACTGCTCATGACTGGGTTACATCAGCGAAATATATTTTAGATCCTGCTAATGAATCAGGTACAGCTTGGCTATATACTGACTTCATTAAAGGTGCAGAAGATTTCTACAACGGAAAAGTTTCTTGGGATGAAGTAGGAATCAAAGCTGTGGATGATTACACACTAGAATATACTACAACTCGTGGAATGAAATATTTCCCATCTGTATTAACTTATTCACCATACTTACCAGCTAATGCTGATTATTTAGCTGAAGTTGGAGATAAATTTGGTACTGATAAAGACAAAATTCTTTATAACGGATGTTACTTATTAAGTGAATGGGTAAAAGACGCTAGCAAAGTTTATGTTAAAAATGAAGGTTACTGGGATGCTGACAATGTTCACATTGACAGAATTGAATTATCAAAAGTAACTGATCCTGCGCAAGCATTAGAAATGTACTTACGCGGAGAATTAACTTCATCAACTATTAATACAACTCAATATAAAGATATGATTGCAAAAGATGAGTATAAAGATTTAGTTTATCAATCTGAAACTGATGCTTCTGTTTACTTCTTTATGTTTAACCAAAACCATGAAGGTGGAAACAAAGATTGGAACACTGCAGTTCAAAATATTAACTTTAGAAAAGCTTTATATCATGGATTTGACCGTATTCCAATGTTAACTGTTAGAAATTCAGAAAAACCTGAAACTCTAAAACGTAATACATTAGTAAAACCACAATTTATTACTACTCCTGATGGAAAAGAATATACTCAAATTGGTGGATTAAAAGAATACTCTGATAATGATAACTATGATTTAGATTTAGCTAAAGAATACTTAGAAAAAGCTAAAACTGAATTAGGTTCTTCAGTATCTTGGCCAATTACAATTGATTATGTATCAATTGCTGGTATCGATATGTATTCACAATTTGCTTTATATAACAAACAAATGATGGAAGACAACTTAGGAAAAGAAAACGTTTCTATTAACGTTATTGAAGTAACTTCAAAAGAATGGCAAAAATCTGCACGTGTTGCAGGTAAATGGTCAATGTACTTCAGTGGTTGGGGACCAGATTACCGTGATCCTGAATCATATTTATCAATTTTCTCAACAGGTGGTTCAATTGCCGAAGATATGGGATTAAGCGATAGTAAATTTGATGATCTTTATTCTAAAGCTCAAGATTTAGTTGAAGAAAATGCTCGTTTTGAAGCATTTGCTGAAGCTGAAACATATTTACTAGATCAAGCTTACATCATTCCTTTATTCGCTGCTGGTGGTGGATTCGCTATCAACAAATTAAAACCATTTAGTTTCCCTTATGCAGGATATGGTATCGCTGCAGATAAGTTAAAATATGGTTCAGTACTACTTGAATCAGTATCTGCTGAAAAACGTGCAGATATGAGAGCGGAATGGATCGATAAGATGGGCGACTCAGCAAAATAACATTTTGCTAACGATAAAAATTGATGCTAAAGTATAGTGTTAAAAGATTGTTGCAATCCCTTGTAACAATCTTTATCGTTGTTTCTATTGTTTTCTTACTTTTGAGAATGATGCCAGTTGATGGATATTTCTCAGAAGCATCAAACATGCACATGTCTGATGAAATGAGACAAACAATATTAAGAAATATGGGATTGTTGGAACCACCGCTCATCCAATTATTCAATTTCTTTAAAGAATTCTTCCTACATGGAACTCTTGGTAACTCGATGAGAAGTTATGTTGGAATTCCAGTATTAGAAGTAATTTTCCAAAAAATGCCGATTTCAATTGCATTTGGAGCTAGTGCTCTAGTTATAAGTATTGTTTTAGGGGTAATGCTTGGCGTTGTTATGGCAAAAAATAAAGGTAAACTACAAGATGTTTTAGGTAATGCTTATATTGTCGTTGTATCTGCAGTTCCGGCTATGGTTTATTATTATTTAATTTTACTATACGGTACAAAATGGCTTAATATACCTTCGATGATGTTCAAACCTAAGATTCCATCAACATGGTTCTTACCTGTGCTTTCATTGGCTCTTGGTGAAATTGCCGGATATGCTATCTGGATTCGCCGTTATATGGTTGATGAATTAAATAAAGATTATATTAAGTTGGCACGTGCTAAAGGGTTGCCATCTAAAAAGATTATGTACAAACATATTCTTAGAAATGCGATGATTCCAATGGCACAAAATTTACCAGCTGCTTTTATAGGCGTAATCAGTGGTACTACATTCCTTGAAAGACTATATGTTATTCCAGGAACTGGACAATTATTAGTTAATGCTATTAACCAAAGTGATAATACTTTAGTTCAAGCGTTAATATTAATTTACTCTGCTGCAAGCGTTTTTGGGGTATTCTTGGGTGATATATTGTTAGTTGCAATTGACCCTCGTATCTCATTAACAAATGAAAAGGGAGGTGGACGTTAATGGATACTATGAATGAAAAAGACTTATTTGACTTCGCTGAATATAGCGATGAAAATGCTGAAAGAATTGGATATTCTAATTACTCATATTGGCGTTCAACTTTAAAGACATTTGCAAAAAATAAAATTGCTGTATTAATGGTTGTAATCATGGTTGTTATTATGGTTATCGCTTATATTCAACCAATGATGTCTAAATATGGAATTGGTATTATTGATTTATATGATACAAACCTTAAAGCAATGAAACCAAACTCAACTTATTGGTTTGGTACTGATATTAATGGACGTGATCTATGGTCTTGCGTGTGGTATGGTACTCGTTTATCGATCACATTAGGGATTGTAATTGCGACAATTAACTTAGTTGTTGGATTTATAATTGGAGCTGTTTGGGGTTATGTACGTAAACTTGACCGTTTATTTACTGAAATCTATAACGTTTTAGCGAATGTTCCAACAATGATTCTATTATTCTTATTCTCGTATTTATTCCAACCAGGTGTAGGTACATTCGTTTTTGCGATGACTATTACTGGATGGTTAGGTACGGCACGTTATGTACGTACATTAATTGTTATTATTCGTGACCGTGAGTATAACTTAGCATCTAGATGTTTAGGTACTCCAATGGCACGTATGATTACTAAAAATCTTTTCCCACATATGATTAGCTTCTTGATTTTAAGATATGCTTTAGTAATCCCAGCAGTTGTTGGTTATGAAATTTCAATGAGTTTCTTAGGTTTTGGACTTAGTATTAATACTCCATCTCTTGGGCAATTAATTAACTCAGGTTATGCAAATTTCATGTTGAAACCACACTTATTGTTTTTCCCAGTAGCAATTGTGTCTATTTTCACGATCGCATTTTATCTAGTTGGTAATGCATTCTCAGATGCCTCTGACCCTAGAAATCACATGTAGGAGGTCTTTAAAATGGAAAAAGAACCAATTTTATCAGTAAAAGACCTAGAAATTGGATTTACATTACGCGGTGACAAACTTACTGCGATTCGTAATATCTCAATTGATTTATATGAGGGAGAAACATTAGCAATCGTTGGTGAATCGGGAAGTGGGAAATCTGTATTCACAAAATCATTTTTAGGAATGTTGGATAATAACGGACGTATTCAATCTGGAGAAATTATTTTCGATGGTGTGAATATTGCTGAATATACAACAGAAGCGCAATGGCTTGAAATCCGTGGTAAAAAAATCGCCATGGTTTTCCAAGATCCAATGACGTCTTTAAATCCATTAAAAACTGTTGGTGAGCAAATTCGTGAAGTAATCGAACTTCACCAAGGGTTAGATAAAGCAGCTTCAAAAGCTAAGGCTATTGAAATGCTTGAAAAAGTTGGGATTATTAATGCCGATAAGCGTTATAATCATTATCCTCACCAATTCTCTGGTGGGATGAGACAACGTGTTGTTATTGCAATTGCAGTAGCATGTAATCCAAAAATCTTAGTTTGTGATGAACCTACAACTGCTTTGGACGTTACGATTCAAGCTCAAATTCTTGACTTGGTTCATAGTATTCAAAAAGAATTAGGTATCACTGTAATTTATATTACGCATGACTTAGGTGTAGTAGCAAATGTTGCAGACCGTGTCGCAGTAATGTATGCGGGTGAAATTATTGAACATGGTTCAGTTAATGACATTTTCTATAATGCAAGACATCCATATACATGGGCTCTTCTTTCTTCACTACCTCAATTAGGTGAAAAGGGAGAAGAACTATATACGATTCATGGGAATCCCCCAAATCTTTACCAAAAAATCGAAGGGGATGCATTTGCCCCACGTAATCCAAAAGCGTTAAAAATCGATTTTGTTGAAAGACCTCCATATTTTGAAGTAAGCCCTGGGCATTACGCAAAAACATGGTTACTAGATCCAAGAGCACCAAAAATTGATATGCCAAACGCAATTATGAAATTACGTGAAAAGAATGGAGGTAAATAGAATGGCTGAACAAAGAGAAAAAGTCTTAGAAGTCAAAGACCTAAGAGTAGATTTCAAAGTTGGTCGTAGTATATTTACTGCTGTAAAAGACGTAAACTTTGATATTTATAAAGGTGAAACATTTTCACTAGTTGGTGAATCAGGTTCTGGTAAAACAACTATTGGTCGTGCTATTATTCGTATCAATAAAGCTTCTGCTGGTGAAATTATCTATAATGGTAAGAAAATCAGTGGAAAAATTACAAAAGAACAAGACCGCGAAATCATTCAAAAAATCCAAATGATTTTCCAAGATCCAATGGCTTCATTAAATGAAAGAGCGAAAGTTGACTATATTGTTTCAGAAGGTTTATATAATTTTAAACTATTCAAAAATGAAGCAGATAGAAAAGCGAAGGTAGAGAGCGCCTTGAGAGAAGTTGGTTTACTTCCAGAGTTTGCCTCTCGTTTCCCTCATGAGTTCTCTGGTGGACAAAGACAACGTATCGGTATTGCTCGTGCGTTAATTATGGAACCAGAATTTATCATAGCTGATGAGCCTATCTCAGCTCTTGACGTTTCTATCCGTGCACAAGTTATTAATCTATTGAATAAATTAAAGAAAGAAAGAGATCTTACTTATTTATTTATAGCTCATGACTTATCTGTAGTACGTTTTATATCAGATCGTATAGCAGTTATTCATAAAGGTCAAATTGTTGAATTAAGTGATACTGAGGATTTATTTGCTCATCCACTTCATCCATATACTAAATCTTTATTGTCTGCTGTTCCAGTTCCTGATCCAGAAATCGAAAAGAAGAAGAAGGTTATCGTATATGATCCAGCAATTCATGATTATAGCGTTGATAAACCAGTATGGACTGAAATTAGACCAGGACACTTTATCTTTGCAAATGAAAAAGAGTTAGCTGAGTATAAGAAAGAATTAGGACAACAATAATATTGGGTTCTTAGTCAACCGTAGGGGTAAACTTAATAAAAGTTTATCCCTTTTGTTATAAAAATGTTAGTATGAACAGTTAAGTAATAGGATACGTTTACGATAATGAACGAATGATCTATATCCATAAGCTGTTCTTTTTAAAT
>JAVBUP010000055.1:0-14392 GCA_031555175.1 Coprobacillaceae bacterium | reverse complement strand
ATCAACCATCTGCATCGTTTTTTTATTCGCATTAGAATGTTTAGAAATCATAGTTATCACCTATCTATATTATATCAAATATCCTTTTATCACTGTATAAAAAAAGACAAAGTACCTCAATACTTTGTCAACAGTCTGAGCGGAATTACTTCCGCTATTTACTCATAAATGCTTCAATATCAGCAACTTCCTTAATTATATCCTGAGATAGATTAATACATCCATCCTTAGTAATTAATAAGTCATCTTCAATACGTATTCCAATACTTAACTCTTCAATATATAATCCAGGTTCATTAGTAATAATCATACCAGCCTCTAGCTTTGCTTTCGCAGGATTAGTTACATCATGAACATCTAATCCTAGATGATGACTTACACCATGCATATAGTATTTAATAAGTTCACTATCTTCTTTAATCAATCCTAGTCTTTTAAGTCCTTTAGCCAGTACTTCCTTTGTCATGTTTTGAAGATCAAGAGTTGTTATTCCTGGCTTAGCATTTTCAATGACCATTTTATTAGCTTCAAGAACTATTTCATAAATTTCTTTTTGCTTCGCTGAGAATTTTCCACCAACTGGGAATGTTCTAGTTATATCTGAACAATAATTATGATAATTAGTTCCCAAATCAAATAATATTAAATCGTCATTAGAAATCTTAGCATTATTATCTACGTAGTGTAGAGTAGTAGCATTAAGTCCAGTAGCTGCAATAGTTGGGAATGATGGTCTAGTACCATTATAAGCTAAATGTTGCTCATAAATAGATTGCAATTGATACTCTAGCATTCCATCTTTTGCGTTACTCATTAATTTTTCAATTCCCTCTTTAGTAATTTGAATAGCTTTCTTTATTTCATTAACTTCTTTTTCATCTTTAACCATACGCATTGCTGCAATTGTTGGAAAAACATTTTTAATCTTTAAATATGGATATAACTCTTTTATACGATTTCCATATTGAGCTCCAAAACTTAATTCATCATCTAGAGAATTTCTAAATCCATCAATATATAGATTAGCAATATTACCATAAATACGATTCAACATCATATCCATTTGGTCAATATAAAATACTTCATCAATACCAGAAATAGCAGTTGCTTCTGATTTCAACATTTTCTTACCAATCCATTTTTCGATTGCTGGATTAGCTTCTTCAATAAACAACATCGTTCTGTTTGCGTTATTTGTTTTAACAAGTACTAGATACATGTTTTCTCTTTCTAAACCAGTTAGATAAAAGAAATTGTTATCAACGACATATGGATGATAAGCATCAGCACTTCTATGTTTTGCTTTTCCTGATAAAATAACTGCAACTGAATTCTCTTTCATACTTGCAAAGACTTGATTTCTACGAATTTCTAACATAATAATCCCCCTTTATAATATGCTTTCAATTAATTCTAACTTCTTGTCTAGTTCAAGATATTTAGTATTACTTTTATCATTAATCTTAGCCAAAATCAATTTAATATTACTAGCTTCTTGTTGCCATTTTTTAATAAAAATGCTATTTTTTTGTTCCAACAGTATTGGACCAAAGGCAATTGCTTGCTCTTTAGTACAACGATACTCTCTTTTTATCTTTGATGCAATAATTATTTCATAGCTGCGACCAGCTTCTTCTATAATTACTTCATTATCAATATACCACTGATTAGAAAATAAAAATCTTCTTAGTTGTGGTTCACTATTGTTTGGTTGAAGTACCATATAATTAGCAACATTCATAATATCTATATTAGCACTAAGTATGGAAGCAATCAAAGCCCCCCCCATACCAGCAATTGTAATTACATCAACATCTTTACCTCTTATAGGTGCTAAACCATCACCTTTTAGCACTTCAATTTTGTCATCGTAGCCATAACTTGCAACATTATCTCTAGCTGCTTGTACAGGTCCATCAACAACATCACAGGCATAGGCTTTATAAATAATACCTTGTTCTACTAGAAAACA
Organism: Coprobacillaceae bacterium; assembly: GCA_031555175.1. Lineage (GTDB taxonomy): Bacteria > Bacillota_I > Bacilli_A > Erysipelotrichales > Coprobacillaceae > JAVBUP01. The sequence goes on along the minus strand of JAVBUP010000055.1, from coordinate 12,420 downwards.
AGGTAAATATGCATGATCACTGCCTATATCGGCTAATATATCACCTTTATTTACATAAGAAGCAATAGTTTGTAATCTTTTTGAGATTTTCATCTTAACGATCTAAGAAATCTTTTAGTTTTTTAGAACGTGATGGATGTTTCAATTTACGTAAAGCTTTAGCTTCTATTTGACGAATACGTTCTCTTGTAACATTGAACTCTTTACCAACTTCTTCAAGAGTTCTAGTACGTCCATCATCTAAACCAAAACGCAAACGTAATACTTTTTCTTCACGATCAGTTAACTCATCTAATACTTGATTTAATTCATCTTTTAATAACTCATTAGCGGTATAACCATTAGGAGAAATAGCCATCTCATCTTCAATAAAATCACCTAAATGTGAATCATCTTCCTCCCCAATAGGAGTTTCTAATGACACTGGTTCCATTGATATCTTTTGAATTTCCCTAACTTTTTCAGGAGTCATTCCATCCATTTTTGCTGCAATTTCTTCAGCAGTTGGTTCACGTCCTAATTCTTGAACTAATTGTCTTTGAATACGTGTTAACTTATTAATAGTTTCAACCATATGAACTGGAATACGAATAGTTCTCGCTTGATCGGCAATAGCACGAGTAATCGCTTGTCTTATCCACCAAGTTGCATATGTAGAGAACTTAAATCCTTTAGTATAATCAAATTTCTCTACTGCCTTAATTAACCCCATATTACCTTCTTGAATTAAATCTAAGAATAACATTCCACGTCCAACATATCTTTTAGCAATAGAAACAACAAGTCTTAGGTTTGCAGCAGCTAAACGTTTCTTAGCTTCTTCATCACCCTCTAAAATCTTCTTAGCCAACTCTATTTCTTCATCAGAACTTAATAATTCTACTCTTCCGATTTCTTTAAGATACATTTTAACTGGGTCATTAATCTTAACGTTGCTTCCTAACGCTTGATCATCAAATACTTCCCCACTATATAAATCCATTGTATCATCTTGATACATATCAAAATCACTATCGTCTTCTAAGACTAATGTATCTAAGTCATCTTCAAGACCAGACATGCCATCTAGAATAATCTCATCATCTGATACTTCTAGTGAATCATCATTAATTGTGATTTTATTTGTAGCAATAAACTCTAATATTTCTTCTGAAGCTTCATCATTCAAATCATATTTTTCTAAAAATGCATCTAAATCCTTTTGACTAATATTTCTTTTATCATCTACTACAGTAAGAATCTTTTCTTTTACCACATCAATGCCGACTGCTTTATTTTTTTCCATCCCTATTCCCTCTTTCTATAACTTGCTTTTTAATTGTTGTATTTGTAACGCTATTTTGGCCTTTTGAACCACGTCTACTTCGCTCTCTAACTTATTCTTCAACTCACTGATTTCTTCTTCTACAGCAGTAAACTTAATATGTTTTATGTAATCATCAATTGCTTGCTGCTCATAAGGAACTTGCATATGACGATCACTGATTTCAATTACTAAATCGATTAAGCGCTGATTTGTTATCATATTAACAAATTCTGCGATATCACACTTATCATTCTTACGATAGTAATCAATTAGATAGCTAGCAATAATTCGTAAATCCTTAGTATATAAATAACCTAGTTCTTTCTCATATTGATTAGCGACCTTTTTATCGTACATCATATAAAATAATAACTCTACTTCTGAAATCGGCATTTTTCGCACCGCTAATGAATCATAATTTACATTGTCATTAACTTTGATAATTGGTTTGACAGTTTGATTTGCTTTAAGAGCTCCGACTCTTTCATTAACCAAATTTCTTTCAAAACCACTTTTTGAAGATAATATAGTTGAATAATAATCAACTTCTAATGGATCATCTAATTTAGCGATTTCTGGTGCCATTTTATTTAGGTAGTCACGTCTTTCTTCAAAATTATCCATATTACTAATTTCATAGTAATATTCAAGTAAGAACTCTAAACCAGAGACTTGATTATTTAATACTTTTAATAAATAATCTGCACCATTATTTGTAAATATCTCATCTGGATCTTTATCATCAGTCATCTTTACTATTTTGACACTAAATCCAAAAGTTACTAATTTTTCATATGCTTTGAGAGTTGCGGCTTTTCCTGCTTTATCCCCATCTAAACAAAGTATGACATTATTCGTCAATTTATGTATAGCTTTTATTTGTTGTTCAGTTAATGCTGTACCCATAATCGCTACTGCATTCTCAACACCAGCTCGATATAAAGCAATTACATCCATAAAACCTTCTAACAAATAAATACTTTTTTCTTTTCTGGCTACTTCCTTTGCAAAATGGTAATTATATAAAGTATTTCCTTTAATAAAAATACTAGATTCTGGAGAATTTATATATTTAGCTTCATCCTCTTGAGACTTTCTAAATTTTCTTCCCGAAAAACCAACTGGTTTACCATCCAAATCCCACAATGGGAATACGACACGATCTTTAAACTTATCGTATAAAGTGTTATTTCCTTCGTTAGCTAACCCAGATCTAGCAATATCAATATTTTTAAAACCACTAGAAATGAAGGCTTTTGTTAAAACTTCACCATCAGGAGCATAACCAATTTGAAAGTGTTCAATTATTTCATCACTGAGTTTGCGATGATGCAAGTAATCTAAACCATCAATACCTTGTTGGGTATGTAAATAATGCTTATAAATGGAAAGCGCATCTTCATGCATTTGATATAATGGCTTTAGCGCCTCATCAACGGGTTTAATATATTTCTCAACTTCTATTTCACTAACATCGATTCTCGCAATCCCAGCAACAATTTTAACTGCCTCAAGAAATGGAATTGTTAAATGATTTTGTAGAAATGTATAAACATTACCCCCTGCTCCACATACAAAACACTTATAAATTTGTTTATCTTGTGAGATAGACATACTAGGGTTTGTGTCATCATGAAATGGACATACCGCCCAATAATTTCTACCTTTACGAACTAAAGGGAGATATTGACTAATGACATCTACGATATCTACACTTGAGCGTATTAACTCAATTTTATCCTCAGATAGAGTTGCCATCATCTTTCCCCCTTTTTATATTAATTAATATTTTAATTTTTCTGCAAAATATGCCACTAACTCTGTAATTGGCAAACGAATTTGCTCCATTGAATCACGATTGCGAACTGTAACTGTGTTATCAGTTTCAGTATCAAAGTCAATTGTTACACAATATGGAGTACCAATTGCATCTTGACGACGATATCTTTTACCAATATTACCTGCTTCATCATATTCACACATAAATTCTTTAGCTAAAATGCTATATATTTCACGAGCTTTATCACTTTGTTTTTTCATCAAAGGTAAAACTGCTACTTTATAAGGAGCAAGTACGGGATGTAATTTCATCACAATTCTTGTATCTCCTTCATTTACTTCCTCTTCACTATAAGAATCACTCATCACGGTTAAGAATAATCTATCAACACCAACTGATGGTTCTACAACATAAGGAATATACTTTTCATTAGTTTCAGGATCTAAATACTCTAAGTTTTTCTTAGAATGATTTTGATGTTGTGTTAAATCATAACTAGTACGATCTGCCACTCCCCATAATTCTCCCCACCCAAATGGGAATAAATATTCAATATCTGTTGTTGCCTTGGAATAGAAAGATAATTCTTCTTGTTCGTGATCCCTAATTCTTAGGTTTTCTTGATTAATTCCCAGTCCAGTTAAGAAATCAATACAATATTGCTTCCAATAACTAAACCATTCTAAATCAGTATCTGGTTTACAAAAGAATTCTAACTCCATTTGTTCAAATTCTCTTTGTCTAAAAATAAAGTTACCTGGCGTAATTTCATTTCTAAACGATTTACCAATTTGTGCTATTCCAAAAGGTACTTTCTTTCTTGAAGTTCTTTGCACATTTTTAAAGTTTACAAAGATACCTTGGGCAGTTTCAGGACGCAAATACACAACACTTGTGGCATCCTCAACTACTCCCATATTTGTTTTAAACATTAATTGGAATTTTCTAATATCTGTGAAATTAGTTGAACCACATTTAGGACACTTGATTCCTTCTTTTTTAATATAATCTTGCATTTCTGTGTTAGACCAAGCTTCTGGCTTTTGGCTTGCATCGTGATCTTCAATTAAATGATCAGCACGATAACGAGTATTACATTCTTTACAATCCATTAACGGATCACTAAATCCGCCAATATGTCCTGAAGCTTCCCAAACTCTTGAATTCATAAAAATAGCAGAATCTAACCCAACATTGTATGGTGACTCTTGAACGAATTTCTTCCACCATGCTTTTTTAATGTTGTTTTTTAATTCAACACCTAGAGGACCATAATCCCAAGTATTCGCTAAACCATCATAAATTTCTGATCCTTGATATACGAATCCTGATGTTTTAGCATGACTAACTAACTTCTCCATGTCTTTCATTTAAACAATACTCCTCCCACATAATTAAAAAAACGGCAAAAACTGCCTTTTCATCAATTAATTTTCAATTAATAATATGATTTAATGCACCATTTGTCAACATTCAATGAGTGTACTTATGCTTTTGCATATTCTATTAGTAATTCAAAATAATATCTATACTAAATACATATTAATTATCATACCTATAAGGTAAAACCAAGATAATCGCGAATGATTATCTTGGTCAAAAAAAACATAGTTCTATTTAAGTTACGCGTTTTACTATTAGTAATATCATTTTTGCTCATTCTTACCAGTATACGTATACTGTGTTCCATTTTCTAACTCAATCATTGATTTGTTATTTTCTTGAGTATAGATAGAATCTAAATCTAATAATTTGGAATCATCTTCAAAATGAAGAGTTATATATGGAGTTCCATAACATTCAATGCCACGCTTAGGACCTATGGTTGGGGAAACAAATTCTACAAAATCCAAACCATTATCGACACTTCTGATCCAAGACAGAGTATCCGTCAAAATAATATTGTCATCACCACCAGTACTTGTTGGTGATCCAATTTCATAGATTGCTGCCTCATAGTCACAAATTATATAGCCTTGTGTAATTTGTGAATACGTAAGATAAACTATATACTCTTTTCCAATCTCTAGCGTCCTATATCCTTCAACTACATATTTCTTATTTCCCGATATTGCTTCATTAATATAGATATACTCTAGTTCCACTGGATAGCTAAATGAATCAATTACTTCAATCTCTCTTTGCGAATAAAACTCAAGTATGTCTCCACTATCATCATAAGCCACTTCACTATTTTTACTTGAGAGTTCATCCAACACTTTTACGTGTAGTATTAACTCCGCGTTATTATACAATTGATTATAGCTATCAATTGGTGTAACTTTGCGTACTGTTACAGTCTCAGGTTTATTTACAACGCATCCAGAAATTAGAAAAAGCAGCGTAAACTACAAGAACTTTCTTACTTTACAAATAGCCATCTTTACCTCCTCCTATCTTTATATTTGGCTAATGTTGATTCCCAGAAATATCCAAAGTATCAAAGACAAAATTATTATAATCAGTTATTATATTGAGTTTAATCGTTAATAATCTTTCTACCAATTTTTCTATCTATTCTCCATTGTGGCGCACATCCATCTTCACTCCAAAACTCATCAAGCCACATTATTTTGTTATTTTTGAAAGTGAAAATTGATGTGACATGAAAAGATATATTTCCACTTTTTAGATTCACCTTTGCAATTGAAATAACTCTCGAATTGTCATCTGATTGCAGGACTCTTTCTATTTGTACAGACCAATCTCCAGGGTACTCACAGTTAGCTAACACAAACTCTGATACATTAAACTCCTCATTCGTATTATGCCAACGTATTATAGCATCTTTTCGAAAGTGTTTAGCCAATTGATCCCACTTTTGATCATTTATATCTTGCCACAGATTTATCACTTGACCAGTCCTATCCATTTTGCAGTTCCTCTTTTTACCCTACTATATATCATATTTTATCACACTTGAGCTCAATTGCAAATATCATCAAAAAAGAAGCTACTTTTGATAGCTTCTAATATTTTACCTTCTCCCGGGCCCTTGTTGTCCTCCACCCATCATTCCACCGCTATTTCCAACAGTAGTTACAATACTACTTACTGTAAATGTTGTATATTGTGAATCATTTACATATACGATATACGATCCCTTAATTAAACTACTTGTACTAAAAACAAAGTTTTGACAAGTCTTGACTGTAGTGTAAGAAATAATTGTTTTCCCTGATGAATCAGTAACTTTTATTGTTGATCCTGCTGCAATACTACTATTGAAATTAATCATGGCAGAATTTTGACTTGAACTTGTTCCTGGAGCTTGCGCCATACCTGATGAACCTACTGCCACTAATGTACCACCAGTAATCTTAAATGTGCCATCATAATCTAAAGCTCCATCACCACTACTTGTTGGCCCATTAACATACACAGTACCTCCACTCATATTTACATCACCATTTGAATCTAAACCATCTCCTGAGGCATTCACTGTGATTGTACCACCATTGATAGTTAATGATCCTGTTGACCTCGCAAACATATCAGCTCCAAAACCACCACTTGAGCTACTATCATTACCACCAGCAGCATTAATTCCATCATCGCTTGCGACAATATTTATTACTCCAGCATTAATTGTAATATCAGCGGCTTCTAATCCTTCATATGATTTCGTAATGTTGATGTTCCCACCATTTATTACTAAAACACTATCAGCATGCACTCCATCATCACCAGTAGAGATAACAAAGCTTCCATCGTTAATAATGACTGTATCATTAGTATGAAGGGCATCATCAGTGGAATTAATTGTGAATGTACCACCATTAATTGTTAAACTATTAACCGCTTTAATACCTTTTGAAGAACTACTTGAAGTTCCAGTTGTTGTGAGATTGAAAGTTCCTGATTCAATAATGATATAACCTTTACCAGTATCCGTGTCGTTCGTTGACTTAATTGCATCACTCTTTGCTTTTACTGTAACATTCGCATCTTTAAATGTAATCGAATCTTTTCCCCTAATTCCATCATCTACCGCATTTACTATTAGATTAGTATTAAGAATTACTAAATCATCTTTACTAGCAATTCCATCTGCATAATTAGCATTAACTATTAAAGTACCTGAACCATTAATTACTAAATCATCATGACTGAAAATTGCAGCATCTGGTTCTGTATCAGTAGTACTATCATAAACATACTTACTTCCATCACTAATAGTATTAGTTGTACCACTTTCAACTGTAATAGTTGTCTTAGCAGCATTCGCTACATAAATTGGAGCAGTTGTACTTGATGATATATTGGCATTGTTTAAAATAATCTGAACTTCTTCACTATTTGAAACATCAACAATGATATTTCCATCATCTAATTCTCCACTAACGATATAAGTACCTGCACTTATAATCGTCACTGTTGTTTTTGATACTTTTGCATTTGAATTTTCTACTGTAATCGAATTACCATTTAAATTGATATATGATGCTTGGCTAGCATCCCATTCAACATTCTCATCTTCTTCACTAATATCTGCAATCTTACCTGTATCACTAGAGTTAGCGAATAAATTATCTGAACTTTTATAGATAAAATATCCTAATGATCCAATTACTAAAATACCTGCAATAATAATTTTATAATCAAATTTGAATTTCATAAGCTACCTCCTAAAATTGATCATCTGGAATTATGTTTAAACTAATGTTCAAATTACCATTTCTACATCTTAAGTTATCTAAAAACTCTTTTTTATTTACTTGTCCATTTATATCAACGATATACATTAATTCATAAACACTACCTAGATCTTTTGTTCTCATACTAATTAATGAATAAGACATTGTGTATTTAGTTAAAATATCATTAAAAGCATCTTCATCGTTTAAATCTTCAGGAACTAAGATTCTTAATTGCATTGATTTTGTACTAGCAGTGCCATGTTGATAGTAGTAAGCTACAAATAAGACTATTGACATTATGACTGTAAAAATTAAGCCATATAGATAAGTTTGGACACCTACTGCTAGTCCTGCTCCTACACTAAACAAAATGAATAAAATATCTCTGGCATTCCCTGCACTACTTCTGAAACGAATAACTGAGAAAATACCTGCTAGAGAAAATGCTCCAGCCACATTGTTGCCAATTAACATTACAATGGAACCAATAATTGTAGGCAACAATATTAATGTTAATGCTAAATTGTCTGAGTGTTTTTTAACACTCGTTTTTTGATATGTTAGAGAGATAACCACTCCCATAAGTAAAGACATCATTATTGATATTATAACAGTTTCAAAAGAAATTGTTGTATTAGTAATATTTGCATTCTGTAGCCATTCTAGCATTTTCTTTCACCTCATTATTTATGATTATTTCATTTCCTAAATAGGATATTACTTGATTTTCTAATTGCTTCTTATACTCTTGACCATACTTAGAAAAACTTGTTTTATAGATTTTGTATTTAGATAATTGCCTTGTTAACCAGATTGGCAAGTGATCTTTCACTTTAATCTCCATTAAGATTAAATCTTCATCTAGTAATCTTTCTGGCATGCTACCATTACTACAAGCTAATATATCTTGATCAAAAGTAATTCGTATATCATCATTATTAATTCCTTTATAAGCTATACGCTTATAAACAATGGTAGATTTAGCGTATAGTCGCTCCTTATTAATTAAAAAAGATAATTCATTAATAACTTGCTTGTTCATATATTCTGCAATATCTGGTGCTACACCAGTTTCTACAAATTTTAACGCATCTTGATATTTCATTAATGTTCTACGCTTATTACCAAAACCGTTGTATTTCTTCTTGATTTCCAAATAAACTAGGTTATCATATTTAAACTCTTCATAACTTCTAATGCGGATCTTTTCTTTATACTTAGGACTAGATAAACTCTTTCTAATCATATCATTATCATAAGTATCAAAATATGTTGTATAAATAGAATATGTTTTTCCATCTTCATTAAACTGATCTAATACCATATAATTATCTATCACTTTCGTAAGTTTATGAAAAGTAGTTTTATCAATTAAATATTTATTTTCATGTCGATTGAATACTTCAATTCCCATGCCATCACTTCCTTTCTACACATACAATATATAATTAAATCCTTAAATGAATCTTAAAATGTAAAGTTATTTTACAATAATTGCATTTGGTATTTTACGTTCTGTTTTATTACTCAGTGTATTAATTAATTCTCCTTCATAATATAGCGTTGAAGAACCACCACCATCAAGATTAGCTGCATTATAAGCTTCATATTTCAACATAACTTCTTGTATGTCATAATAAGTTGCTCCTAAACTTGAAGTGGTTCTTCCTTCAATAACCACTAGAATAATAGTTCCATCTTGGGTCTGTCCGATAGCAGTTCGAGGCTGATAACCACCAGATAATTGATTGGTGACTTGAGCAATACCATTAACTATTAGAAATGGTCCAAACTCGAGGGCGTCATCAATACCTGCATCCAAAGCTTCTTGATACGTATAATTACCAAGTATCAAAACTCCTGTCTCTGATAAGCCAATTAAGGAATAGGTTTCATCTTCTTCACCATATAATAATTCTTTATTTATGATAGTAGCTGTATCGAGCACTCCTCCAGAGTTGTTGCGCCTTGTACCTCCAAATCCACCAGCGTTTATACCAACTATAGCAGTATTCTCTTCTACAATAGTTCCTAAAGTTTTACCACTACCACCATCAATTGCATCGACGATACTAACGGCTGTAGGATCACTAATTAATACTACATATCCAGTATAAGTATCGCCACTAATCTCTTCTATCGTAATATTTTGAGTTTTATCATCAATACTAATTTCCTCACTAGATGAATTTGTATTATTTTCAATTACATAATCAGCTAATATTTCCTCAATTTCTTCATCTGACAGAAACATTGTGGCTAAGTATTTATGATTTGAAGTGCTCATCGCTGTTAATACATACAAATCACGATAATACGCGAAAAGTTCAGTTCTAAAAAACACATGACTTATCAGTACTAAACTTACCACTAAGTAAATAGATACTTTAATTATCTTTTTCATTTTTATCGCTCCTTTGCCAAACTATATTATCCCAATATTAAAATTACCTTAAAAGTATTAGTAGTACTGTTTAAATAATTTCCATACATAACAATGCTAATATAAAGGTATTTTCTTTAAGCTTATTTTAAGAATTGACATGTTATAATATAATTAAGAAATAAGGTGATATTATGCGACTATTAGTTGTAGAAGATGAAATAAGCCTAGCTGATACTTTACAACAGATTCTAAAGAAAAATGGTTATCTAGTTGATGTGTGTAATGATGGCGAAGCTGGTTATGATAATGGATTGTCTGATGCTTATGATTTGATCCTTTTAGATGTAATGCTTCCTAAAATGGATGGTATAAGTATACTTAAGAGTCTACGTCGTGCCGGGATACAAACGCCAATCATTATGCTAACTGCAAAATCAGAATTAAATGATAAAGTACTTGGTCTAGATAATGGTGCTGATGATTACTTACCTAAGCCCTTTGCCACTGAAGAACTATTAGCTAGAATTAGAGCTAATCTAAGACGTAGAAATGATACTATAATTGATGATGAACTCAAATATGGTGATATCTTATTAGACAAAAAAAATCTTTTATTATCAAATAGTCAAACCACGATTAACCTGACTTTAAAAGAAGCAGAAATATTAGAGTTTTTCATCATTAGAAAAACTCAAGTATCTTCAAAAGATACAATTATAGAAAAGATTTGGGGTTATGATAGCGAAGCTGATTATAACCATGTAGAAGTATATATCTCTTTTATTAGAAAGAAACTAAATTATTTAAAATCAAATGTTACGATTCATACAGTTCGTGGCATCGGTTATACCCTAAAGGAGAATGAGCATGTTTAAAAAAATGCGCAATAAGTTATTACTAATAAATATGGCTGCTATCTGTGCTGTTATGCTCATTGCTTTTACTTCGGTGTTAGCGATAACTTATGGAAATGTAAAAAAGGAAATAAAAGGTCAACTTGATATTACAAAAATGGATAACATGCCAGATAGTATAATCCGACCAGATGATGATAAAGGAAATCTTGACGTTGATGGAAAAGATGAAAAAAACGATCATTTCGCACCAAAATCTATTTCGTTTAGAATAGTACTGGATGAAAATGATAATATAGTTGAAATATATAGCCCTCATTTTAGTGATTTAGATGAAGATACTGCAAATAGTCTATTAACAAAGGCGGATACTAAAGCAGATTATTCCATCTTTAAATATGAAGGAAACTACTATTCTTTCATTCATTATGGTATGAATAATAGTAGTCTACATGGGGTAGTGTTTGTTGATGTTACAAATAACATGAATGTCTTATTAAACTTTGTATATGCATTTTTATTTGTAGCAGTTATCGCATTAGTACTTATTTATTTTTTGAGTAGATATTTTGCCGATAAGGCGATTTCTCCTATTGTAGAATCTTTCGATAAGCAAAGAAGATTTGTTAGCGATGCCTCACACGAACTAAAAACACCATTAACTATTATCAATGCAAATATTGATTTAGTACTTTCAAGTCCTGATGATACAATTAATAATCAAAAGAAATGGTTACAGTTTATAAAAGAAGAAGGAATTAGGATGTCTAAACTAACCAATGACCTACTCTACTTATCAAGAGCCGATAATGACGATAAGTTACTATATTCTAATATTGATCTGAGTAAAATCTTAGAAAATTGCTTATTATCCATTGATGCACTACTTTACGAAAAAGATTTAATTCTTAATCAAGTAGTGGCACAAGGGATTCATGTTTATGGCAACACTGATCAATTAAAGCAAGTTATTTTAGTGCTGTTAGATAATGCGATTAAGTATAATAATGAGCATGGACATATTGATGTAAGTCTCCAAAAAATCGGTAAAGATGTTACTCTGACAGTGTGTAATAGTGGGAAAATGATTAGCGATGATGAAATCAAGAAAATATTTGACCGCTTCTATCGCACAGATGACTCTAGAAATCGAAACACTGGTGGCTTTGGATTAGGGTTAGCAATTGCGAAAACTATTGTTGATCAACACAATGGCAAAATTGAAGTATGTAGCAATGATGGGCTTACTGAAATCAGAATCAAACTTGCTGCAATTTAATAATATTCAAGGATTGTCTTAAAAAAGACAATCTTCAGACTGTTGACAAAGGACACCTATAACGGTGTTCTTTTTCTATGAAGTAGTGGAAAGAGGATAAAAAAAGGAATTTCACGAAGAAATGCCTTAGTTTTGATTGATTGGCAGTGTCGTTATCTGCCTTCATCATCGCATA
>JAVBUP010000012.1:0-14859 GCA_031555175.1 Coprobacillaceae bacterium | reverse complement strand
TTCTTTATCCTTTCGAATCCTGATAAAGATTTTATCTTAGAATAATCAATAATTTTTAAAATTGACTATTTCTTAGTTCTTTTTGTCATGCCATAAATATTTTTCATTTATTACTTGACTTCCTCATAGTTGGTCTCCTTTCTAACTTTTGTCATATTCATTATTCTTTATTTAAAAGCTTTACGATATACATATTATACTATCATAGCACTCTAACGTAAATTATTAATAATAAAACCGTTAAAATTAACAATTTTAACGGCCTCTAAATTCATCTATTCTTCTATTACATCTGGAAAAGTAATTACTACATATTCTTGGTTTTGAGCATCAATATGAAGTATTATTCCATTATCTAAAGTTTTATCTAAGATCTCATTCGCTTTTTTAGCATTAGTTAAATTTATCATATCCTTTTCTAAGGAATTTAGCTGCTCACTATCTAGTCCTAATACATCTAAATAAGCAATTGCTATAAGACCATATCTAATACCAGCATTGCCCGCAACTCCTGATTTAAAAGTAATTGTCTTCAAATTCTCTTGTTCATATAAAATTTCTATAGTGAAGTTTAGTATCGATGGATCATCTCCATATAGCGAGCTAAAATATGATATTTGCTGTGCTTGCTCTAATGTAACATTATTAGAGAATCTATATACATAAATGCTATCAACAACAGATTGTTGTTCTGTACCTTCATTTTCTTCAGGCACTTGATATTCTATTGTAGTGAAGATACTTCGATATTGTTCACCATAAAGCTGTGATGCAATATCTTTATATTGATCAACTATCTCTTTGCTTCGAACCTCTAACGTTTCAGTTAATGGTATTTTAGTCCCACAACTCATACATAGCATAAATATCATAACTATTAACAATCTCTTTTTCATCTTACCACACTCCATTTGAATTATACCATAATAGTACTATTCTAATCATCATTAAATGACATGATATTAATTTAAATTACATTTAAGTTTTTTGTAGTCACCAAAAAAAGAAATTTGATTATAAAATAAAAACGTTAATCGAGTTAGATTAACATTTTTATATTTAGGCATGCGATAAAAGTGGGAATCTTAACTTATTATCTTTAAATATATTCTTGTTCTTTGTATATACATAGAATGTGCCATCATTTTTAATTTTATCACAATGATAGTTTTTTTCCTTAGGAGTAAATCCAATTATTGCTTGCTTTATGTTTTCATTAGAAAGTTCATTAACAATTGCTGATAATGAGTTTTCCTTATCACTATATATATCATAAATTGTAATTACATCCGCCTTTTGTTTAGCGACTACAACAGAATCATATTTTTTAGAATAATAAACCCAATTTCTCAAATAATCATTACAATAAAACATTACTAATCCAAAATTATCAATCATTGATAGTGCTGAATATGGATTAGATTTTAAGTAGTAACTTTTTAACAATTCTATATCATCTTTTTCATCTAGATTAAGTTTTACAAAATCTCCAGCAACAGGAGAAACTGACATTACATATTGATACTCATGTTCTTTTTTAAATCCAAATTTAGGATAGAAATTTGTTACAGTGTCATTAGCATATAAATAAATAGCTTCACATTTATCTTGCCAATCATTAATAATCTCTGTAATTATTTCTCTCGAAAGGCCTTGCCCACGGTATTCAACATCTGTCATAACCGTTCCAACTTGGATATACCTTTTTGAAGATCCTTCCCAAATTGTATCAATGATATTTACCGATGCGCTTGTCACAACTTTTTCACCATCAACTAGAGCATATGGGATATAACTGTCAGTCCAGTGCCCACTTTCATACCACGCCTCAAAATCCAGTTCAAATATTTGATTTGCTAATCTGCAAAAACTTCTCCTTACTGCTTGATTATCCCTTACTTGTTTGTATAACGTATATGTCATTTTCTCACCTCATTTCTTTTGTTAGTATATCATATCAATTATTTTGAGTTATTATATTGATCTAAAATGGTACAAAAAAAGGAAATTGGTGATAACATTGATTGTTATCACCAAACTTCATTTTATTTTATATTTGTTATTCTTGAACAATATCTGAATTTGAGTCAACATCATCCTGACTTGTTTCTTCATCAGCATAATCATCTATTATTAAACCTGTCTTATGTCTTTCCCATAAAGCAGTAAATTCATCATAATCTTTCATATACAGCCTTCTCAAATCATCACTATAGCCATACATTGCTGTATCAATACTAATAGCTAATTGTTCAATTACATTAATACTTGCCCTTTCAGAAAGAGATACGTTTATATTATCGCCCTTAGCAGAGTGGAACCATAGTTGAAGTGAATGCGATCTACCAGTAGTTATCCCATATGTTTTATGTTGCGTTGTTATTCTATAAACCCACATTAGGTCATTAACTAAACGAATCTTAAAGCCAAACATAGATGTGTTGTATACAAACATTGGTGTCACCATAAATCCGCGCTTGTCAATTATTGGCTCACTAAATTCATCTAATGCCAATTTATCTTCTAATTCCGACAGTGTTAGACCATTAATACGCTCTATCTTACGTAATAGTTTATGCCTTTGATAGTTCATAATGCTTAGTACCTGCAATGCAATATATACTATTAATAATAATGCTCCTATCATTGCAGCAGTTACCCATACTAAATCCCATGTTTTTGTAGTGTCTCCATTAACAATAAAAACATTTGAGATATCTATTCCATATCCAGATAGATCAGACACTACTTTTCCACGCAACTCAGAACTAAGCTCTGTTAATGGCTTAAGTTTTCCAGAAATATTAATATAATCTGCCATCTCTACATCTGTAAACTGCTTTTCAGTTTGATAAATTATATAAGTATATTGACTGCCATCAACCAATCCCACAAGATAATAATATGTTACAGGGTCAGTATAATAATAACCAGTATCGTAAACCATATGCCCATATAAGTTATCAATATATCTTTTCCCACTATCGAAATCCTCTAGTGTTTGGTTGTAATCCCAAAACTCTATTCCTTTACCATACAAATTACTCAGATTAATCTTCACATTAGTTAGCAATACAACCACCATTAAAAGTAATGTGGCTGCTATAATTATCTTATTACGACATACTCTTTTTACTTCGCTTTCTAAAAATATTGTTCCCTTTTTCATGTTATCCCCCAAACGATACAATTTTAAAGTATTTAATTTTCTTAAAATCATATTATATCAATTTAACACAAAGATAATATTTTCACAATAGTTTACATAAAATAATGAAACTAAATTGTTATTATAAAGTATAATCAATTCAAAGATATAGCTATATATCTGTTTCTACATAGTGTATTGGCATTTGATCCCAATACTTCATAAACACATAATCACTTCCATAAAAATTTAGTTGATACATTCTAAAATGTACAATTATATTTTTAGGTTCCCATAACTCCTCATATGTATAATGATATTTCATTCCCAAAGTCTGCATAACATATCCACTATGAGGGTTTTTGATATCGTGAGTCGCTGTAATATAGGGATATATCTGTTCATCTCTTATATACTTTACTACCGCTCTTCCGGCCTCACTAACAATACCTTGTCGCCAATATTCATCAAGCAATCCATAACCAAAATCATGGCTAGCCTTATTATTAATATTAATATAGCCAATAGGTACATTATCACTCTTTAGGCAAATCGCCCACTTATACTCTTTAGTATTTGCATATCGCTGTTCATAGAAATCCTTAGCTTCTTCAATAGATTTCAATGGATGCCAAGGCAAATACTCATTAACCTTTTCATTACTAAAAATTCTTAAGATTGCCTCTACATCTTCTTCTGTAAATCTTCTTATTATTAATCTATCTGTCTCAAGTTCCGGTATATTCATTTTGTCCTCCTTAATATTGTATATTAACTCAATCACTAATGCAGATTTATAGTTGTACAATATCTATTTATAACAGCAGTTTATCATTTTTCTAAATAATTGTCATCACCACTAATATGAATATCTACTTATATTATGGTTTGCATTAATTACTAGACTATAATATCGTTAACTTAATTTTAATAATTATGAAAGAATGATTCTATAGCGAAACTTATTAAACTTGATGATAAAACTAAAGAATAATAATTATCAATTAAAAATGTAACATCAGATATATTATCGACTAATCCTATACACTCAAAATCCATTTTAATTTCCGCTCTCTAGAAGCCTCATAATTTCCATCATAGCTTAATAAAATAGCTATTTTAGTCATTGCTATATCCTTCGAAAATTAATTCTGCAGCGCCCTTAACTGTGCCTCTTAAATCAGCAATTTTTACATTGTTTACTATTTCTTGACAATCTTTAAATCTAATCATTGCTAATTCCGCATTATCAAATACAGGGAACGGGTATCCTAAAGTTAATATAATATTTCTACTTGCTCTATTATATTCACTGATATGTTCATGTATTGCTAGACAGGCATCATATTTTTCGCTCTCGAGATATTTGTCGACATAAGCATATTCATTTGGAGCATCATAAGTATACATTAAATATATATATTTAATGCTCGCCTCCTCTACAATCTTAACTCCCAACTGATCAAGTTCTGGATTTATATAAATTTTATTTTTCCAAGGTTGCTCAAGCAATTTCATGTTCAAACCACTTTTAAACTGGGGAAAAAATTCTTCAATGACTCCAACTCTTATATGAGTTTGCAGTGTACTTGCATAAACGTATGGCCTACCATTCTTCATTCCAAAGAGCGCTCTATCGTTACAAACAAAATTATAACCATATTCAGTGCACAAATATAATGCAAGGGTTGTTTTTCCACTGCCTGCTTCCCCCATAAGCATAGTTCCTTCTCCATTCTTTTCAACAATTGAGCAATGTACAAAATACATGTTTTTTTTGTTAAATTCTTTAGCAAACATACATAATGCATAGTAGACAAAATCAGGTTTATATAATTTACTTAACTCACAAGAAAGATATAATTTGTTTTTTGACTCATCAACAATAATATTCTCAATATTACTATCAATATATTCTATACTTGGAGCACTAGTTAAATCAATACGATCATCAGGGTCGACCATTGAGGCTTTAAACCCAGGTATTGTCTCAGGAACATATTCTTCATCATAGAGGAAATAGTCAATTAGTTCTTGAGCATTTGTAATCAAGTAAATTTTCGTATCTAAAACTCTAAATTCTACAATTTTTTCCATAAATTTCTCCTTTTATTTATTAATAATTATTCTTTGTATAAAAATTGGTATCAATTTAAATAATGATAAAGTCTTTAAATTAATTACCCCGGAGTCTTCTTAGCAATAGCAATGTAAAAATATTTTACCATTATACCTTTTATTTTTCTAGTTCTTCCAAAATAAAAGTACGGAGCAGTCTCCTGCTCCGTATCCATATAACTAATATGCAATTTCCAGCAATACCAGATGCTCTACTGAGTGACTGATATCATTTTTTATTCCCATTCAATAGTTGCAGGTGGTTTACTAGTAACATCATATGCTACTCTATTAACACCAGTAACTTCGCTTGTGATTCTCTTAGAGATTTTCTCAAGAATATCCCAAGGAATATGTACAAAATCAGCAGTAAAAGCATCTACAGATTGAACAGCTCTAATTACTATTAAATCTTCATAACTTCTTTTTTCATCATGGACACCTACAGATTGAACTCCAGGGATCAATGTGAAATATTGCCAAATATTAAGTCCAGCATTCGCTACTTCTTCTCTTAGAATATAATCAGATTCTCTAACTTTTTTTAGTTTCTCTTCAGTGATCGCACCAATAACACGAACACCAAGTCCTGGTCCTGGGAATGGTTGTCTTCTAGTAATTGCAGAAGGTAACCCAAGTTTATCTCCCATTTCTCTCACTTCGTCTTTAAACAATTGACGAATTGGTTCAACTAATTCAAATTTCAAATCTTCTGGTAATCCACCAACATTATGGTGAGATTTAATTACTTGAGCAGTTTTTGTTCCTGATTCTATAATATCAGCATAGATTGTTCCTTGAGCTAAGAACTCAATTCCATCAAGTTTTCTTGCTTCATCATTGAATACCTCAATAAATTCTTTACCAATAATTTTGCGCTTTGTTTCTGGATCAGTAACACCCGCTAATTTATCTAAGAATCTCTTGCTTGCATCCACATATACTAAATTCATATGGAATTGATTTTGGAATGTCTCAATAACACTCTCAGGCTCACCTTTACGAAGTAATCCATGGTTTACAAATACACAAACTAATTGATCACCTACTGCTTTATGTATTAATTTAGCTACTACAGAAGAATCTACTCCTCCTGATAAGGCACATAATACTTTTTTAGTTCCTACTTGTTTTTTTATTTCTTCAACTTGATATGTGATGAAGTTATCCATTGTCCAAGATGGTGAAGCTTTACATACATTAAATAAGAAATTCTTAATAATATCTTCAGCTTCTTCTACGATTGGGTGCAATGGAGTATCATAACCAATTCCAAAGACTGGTAATACACCATTAGAGAAACGAACATCTAGACTTGCTAAATCTTCATCATAGTTCGATTCAGGTTTACCAGCTAGAATAATACCTTTCACAGTTACATCTTTTTCAATCGTATCATATGGTGTTTCATCGCTTAATAACTCACTATACACACCTAAGTCACGAATTTTACGTGTAAGATTTTGGCTATTTGCTGAACCAAAGTCTAAAATAATAATCTTATCAAAAATAAAATCTTTCATCTCTTTCCTCCCTATCTATCTTCTTTAAAGTATGGAAGACCTAGTGCCTTTGGCGGCCTAATTCTACTATTCTTTCTTGCAGTAAAGAAAATCAATACTACAATTGTTAAAATGTATGGAACCATTTTGAAGAAATACTCATTGATTCCAAATTCAAAGTAAAGCCTTGCAGCTCCTAACGCTGCGAATAATAAAGCACCAAAGAATGCACGTACTGGCTTCCATCCTGCGAAAATTACTAATGCAATAGAAATCCAACCAGTCCCCATTGTTATATTTTCATGCCACATACCAAGATATGTCATTGATAAATACATACCACCTAAAGCAATAATAGCTCCTGATAGCATTATATTAATATAACGATATAAATCTACGTTTATACTCACCGATTGCGCTACTGATGGATCCTCTCCAACAGCATCAATGTATAAACCAAACTTAGTTTTCTTATAATAAATAGTCATTATAATTATAAGAATGTAAGCTAAATATACCATAAAATCACAGTTGAAGAAAATATTTCCAATGTATGGTATATCCGATAATAACGGTATGGCAATTTTTCCTTTTGTAATTGCCATAAAGCTACTACTTAATGACACGTTAACATATTTCTTACCCATTGTATTGGCTAATCCAATTCCAAATGTACTTAAAGCTAACCCAGTAACGTTTTGATTAGCCTTCAGTGTAATTGTCAAGAACCCAAAGATTAAATTAACCAAGACACCAGCTAACATTCCACAGATTAATGCTATGAACACATTATCTGTCTTTACACCAGCTAAGAAGCCAAAGATACCCCCACTGATCATAACTCCTTCACACCCTAAATTCAATAAACCAACTTTTTCACTGTTTATAGATCCTAAACAACCAAATAAGATCGGCATTGAGGAAATAAGAGATGCTATTAAGAAAGCTTCCATTATTTTTCCCTCCTTACAAGAGCATATTCATTAAAGAAATGAATTGCCATAATTGCAAATAATACAATACTTAATACTAAACTTGCAGCACTACCTGGAAGTTTGTAATCAGATTCAATAAACCCAACACCTTGCATCAACATTGAGTAAAGAACACCATTCAATACAATCCTTTTAGGATCTAAATTACCAAGCCACGCAATGATAATTCCAGTATACCCAAATCCCATAGTCATTGAAGTTGTTAAAGTCCCAGCATTTCCAGATACTTGGACAAACCCCGCAATTCCAATTATTGCTCCAGCGATAAACGTTGTAAGCAGCGTTGTTTTATAAACATTCATTCCTGAATATACAGCTGTTTGTTCACTTTCGCCAATTACACTGATTTGATAACCAAGTCTTGATTTCTTTAGTAAGAAGTGAACAAATAATCCAGCAATTATTACAAAAACAAAACCAATATTTAACTTACCAATTTTTGGTAGTAATCCATTTGTGAAGAATGGTACTCCTTGGAATGCTCCAACTTTCCATCCAGCAAAATATAAATAATCTACTAAATAAAGAATTATATAATTCATTAACAGAGTAACAATTGTCTCTCCCGCACGGAATTGAACTTTTATAAACCCAGCTAATAGACAATATAATCCCGAAGCAATCATTGCTCCCACGCACATTACTATTAGTAAAAGTGGTGTTGGAAGATCAGCATGATATAATGCAAAGTAACTAGCTGTCACCCCAGCAATCATCATTTGCCCTTCAGCCCCAACATTCCAGAACTTTAACTTAAAGCAAACGCTTATTCCTAGTGATACTAGAATCAAAATTGTTGAAGTTTTGATTAAGTCTATAATTCTATTTTGACTTCCTATAATACCTTTTAACATTTCTCCAAATGCTTTAATTGGGTTTGCTCCAAAACCAATTAATAATAATGTAAGAAATATTGCAACACTTACGAATGCTACAACTAAATAAGTAATACGTTGTTTGTTCGTTGCTTCTTTTCTAACTATTTTGAAACTAAATAAAGATGATATTAAATCATTAATTTTTTTCATAGCGACCTCCTACCATCATAACTCCAATGTCTTCTTTCGTGATTGTCGCTGCATCAAAGATACCCATATTCTTACCTTGGTGCATAACCATCACTCTATCAGAAAGGGCAATTAATGAGTCTAAATCTTCAGCGACATAAACTACGCCAACACCGCTTGCCTTTTGTTCATTTAATAAGTCATAGATCTTATGAGTTGTATTAATATCTAGCCCGCGAACTGGGTAAGCAGTTATTAATACCTTTGGTCTTAATTCTAACTCTCTACCTAATAATACTTTTTGAATATTTCCACCGCTCATATTCTTAATTGGATCATTAATACCGCTTGTTACTACTGCTAAATCATTAACGATTTTATTCGCTTTATCAGTAGCGCCCTTCTTTTTCAAGAATATACCTTGGTTATAATACTCCCTTAACATTAAATTATCGACTATATCCATGTTTCCTACTAAGCCCATTCCTAAGCGATCCTCAGGGACGAAGCTCATTTGAATACCACTCTTTAAAATCTTCTTAACAGATAGATTTGTAATCTCTTCGTTATCTATTGTAATTGACCCCTCTTGTACAGGAATAATTCCTGTGAGAGATTCACATAATTCTTTTTGACCATGCCCAGAAATACCAGCCACACCCAGAATTTCTCCTTTATATACCTTAAATGAGAAATCAGATATTTTGTTTAAATTTTCAACTGGATCTTTTACGGTAATATTTTTAACGCTTAGCAATACATCATTACCATAGATTCTTTCAGTTCTTTCAATCTTTAAATCAGTCTTCTTACCAACCATCAAGTCTATTAATTCTTTACTTGATGTTTCAGCAACATTGACTGTTTTGACTGTTGAACCTTTTCTCAAAATTGTTACTTTATCACATATTTCTGTTACTTCATCTAATTTATGAGAGATAAAGATAATTGAAAATCCTAAATCTCTTAACCTTCTCATGATAACAAATAATTTAGATACTTCTTGGGGAGTTAACACAGTAGTCGGTTCATCGAAAATCATTGTTTGTGGATTTCTAGATAATACCTTGATAATTTCTACGATTTGCTTTTCACCCATCGATAATTCATAGATATATTTATTTAAATCTATTTCTAAACTATATTTATCAATTATTTCTTTAAATTTTTTACGATATTTTTCCTTTGAGACAAATATTTCTCCCACTTGTCCTAACATCAAATTTTCAAGAACTGTCATTTTATCTATCAGTGTAAAATGTTGGTGAATCATCGAAATCCCAAGATCGATACTATCTTTACTGTTATTAATAGTTACTTCATTTTCGTTAATCAATATCTTCCCAGAATCTGCTTGATAGATTCCAGAGATAATATTCATTAATGTTGATTTACCTGCTCCATTTTCCCCTAGTAGCGCGTGAATTTCTCCATCTTGCAATTCGAAATTCACCATATAATTAGCAATAACATCACCAAAAGTTTTGGTGATGTTATTAATTCTAAGTGACATTAATTACCTAATTCAGTAATACCCTTAACATACCATTCCATTGATAATAAATCGCTGTCAGTTAAGTTAGAGTGAGATTGACCTTGGTTGTCAATAATTGTTCCTGTGAACACATCAAATGTTTCATTTTTAAAGCTTTCTTCTATTTCTTCTACTTTTGCTAATACATCAGGATCAGTTACTAAAGCGTCATTGATTGCACATCTTACAACGTCTTCAGTATATCCTTCCCAATATGATTCAGAAGTCCAAGTACCATCGATTACTGATTTAACTTGATTATAATAGAATGGTCCCCAATGCCAAACAGCACTAGCTAAAGTCGCTTTTGGAGCAGCTTCATGCATAGGCATGTTATATCCAATTGAGAATTTTCCTCTTTCTTCAGCAGCTTTTTGAGGTTCTGGTGTATCTTGATGTTGAGCAATAATATCTGCGCCACGATCTAATAACGCAATTGCAGTATTTTTTTCAACAGCTGGATCATACCAAGTCATTGTATATTTTGTTTCAATTTGAGCGTTTGATTGAACTGATAATACACCTAATGTAAATGCATCCATACCACGAATTACTTCAGGAATATCAAATGCAGCTACATAACCAATTTTACCAGCATTTCCAACTTTGTTATCTGGATAAAGTTCTTTTAATTTATAACCAGCGATTACCCCAGAAATATATCTAGCTTGGTAGATTCTTCCGAAATAATTGTTATAGTTATCAGCGTTCATATATCCTGAACAGTGCATAAATGTAACTTCTGGATGTTCTTTTGCTACAGCAGTAACATAATCCATAAATCCGTAAGAGTTAGCGAAAATAACTTTAGCTCCCTTATCAATTAATTCTTCCATTTTAGTTTTAGCTGTTTCATCTTCTGGAACATCTTCAACTTCTAATACTTTAACATTTTTACCATCTTCTTTAAGTTGATCAACCATGAATTGGATACCTTCAGCATGTGATTGTGAATATCCACCATCAGTTTTTGATCCGATATAGATAATACCTACAACGAATTCTTCTTCATCTTTACCACAAGCTGTCATTGAAGCACCAATAGCAGCAAAAGCAAATAATGCAACTAATAATTTTTTGAATTTTTTCATTTTTTCTCCTCTTTCATTTGGTTAAAAGCATAGAGAATCGTACTCTTCTTAACTTAGATAAGTACTAATAATAACATTGCATAATAAACGCTCTATGTAATTTATGCAAAACATTACTATTAGTTATATCCTCGTAAAAGAAGAAAAACTTTCTTCGATCGAAGAAAGTTTCTAAACATCAAAAAACAATGATAAAAAATCACGCTTATTGATGCATCGTAGCATTGACATTTAAGGCGTCAACGTAGAAACTCTCCCACCATATCTGGGTAATTATACGATTCATGTCTCATAGACAATTTAAGTATAACTTGTTGAAAAAAGAATATCAAGCACTTCTTGTAAAAAACAATGACAAAAGCCCTTACATTTCTCAAAACTTAAAAAGAGACCTATTTAAAGCCTCTTTTTGGTGTTACAAACTTATTATGTTAACTTTTCACTGTTTGTTTTGCCCATTGAATGCATTGCTTAATTCGCTCTCCATTATCGCCATGTTCTTTATCAAATGAGTAGGAATAAAGAAGGTCACACGGTATTAAATAGCATTCACCACAATGTACTAGTCCTTTGGTTTGACAACATATCGCTACTGGGCATTCTCCATGGAAAGGATGGCCTCTTGTCTCAATACAACCGCCACATCCATGGCTTTCCTTCCAATTACATTCATTACAGTGAAGTCCACATCTTGAATCACACATGCGATTTCCTCCTTTATATCTTGCTATTTTATAATGACAGTGTTTATAAAGTTACAATGAATTTTGTCATTTCTTCATCGCTTGTTGCTCTTATCTTACCACCATGTAATTCAACTATGTCTCTAGCAATTGCTAGGCCTAGCCCTGAACCACCATTGTAAGAAACTCTAGCATTATCTGCGCGATAGAATTTATCAAAAATCTTATTAAGCTTGTATTCTGGTATTTTATCTCCTCGGTTCTCAATTATTATGTCTAAGCTGCCCGAATTTCGCTCTATTAAAATATTTATATCCGTATCATCTCTACTATAATAAATAGCATTTTTGATTATGTTATTGAATACTCGCGCCAATTTATCAGGATCGCCATTATAAATAAACATACCATCTGCCGACAAGTTAATCCTTTTATTTTTATCCCTTAGCAATGGATAAAATTCTTCAGCTACTTGCTCTAACAATAAACTAATTTGAAACTCTTTTTTCTCAAGAATAATTGTCTCTGAGTTATATCGTGCCACCTCAAATAACTCGTTAATTAGTGTCTCAAGCCGATTGCTCTTGTCTAAAGCAATTCTTTGATATTTTCTACTTTGTTCTATAGGCATATCTTGCACTTCATCAAGTAGTGATAGATAGCCAATGATTGATGTTAAGGGAGTTTTCAAATCATGGGCTAAATAAACTAATAGTTCATTCTTTTTCGCTTCTTGCTCCAGTGCTTTTCTAGCATTATCTAGGGATGTTTGCTTAATTGCATTTAATTCTTGCTCCACATCACTTAACTCAATAGGAAGTTTGATCACTTCATCAGTATCAAGGGACAGTGACGAACTAGCCTCTACCAATATATCAATATAACGTAATGATTTTCTCAGATAATAGATAAATATTCCTGAGAATCCAAGTAGCAGGCAGACAAATATCACAGCTAATTTATTTGTGTTTATAAACAATAGAAGACCATATAATGGATCATTATAATACCAAACTTTACTTCTAAAGAGTAATTGGCAGATAAAGAAGGTACTTATAAGCACCACCATAAAAACTATAAACGATATGATTACTCTAGCAATAATCTTACTGGTTAATGAATTATAAAACCTTCTAGTTTTCATCGATTTTATACCCCACTCCCCACATAGTTTCTATATAATTGAGTTTAGTAACTTCGTTTATCTTTTCTCGTATATGTCTTATATGGACCATAATCGTATTGTTACTAGATTCCATATATTTTTCTTGCCATATTGTTTCATATATTACACTGTTTGGAATGACATCGTTTTTCTTTGATGCCAATAACCATAGTATATCAAACTCCTTTGGAGTTAATGCTAATTCAATGCCCTTAATCAGACATTTATGAGTGTTTCTATTAATCATTAACTCTTTAATTGTTATTTCTTCTTCATGGTTATTGTTGGTTGAATTATATGTTGTAAATCTTCTTAATTGCGCTTTAACTCTAGCTACCAACTCTAATGGTTGGAATGGTTTTGTTATATAGTCATCAGCCCCAATTGTTAACCCAGCTAGCTTATCAATCTGCTCAATTTTTGCAGTGACCATCAACACTGGGAAATTATACTTTTTTCTAATCTCTTGACATAATTCAAATCCATCAATATCTGGCATCATTACATCAATGACTGCAAGATCGATATGATTGTCATCTAAGAAAGGCATTATTAGAGTACTATCATAAAATTTACTAACTTTATACCCTTCATTTTTTAAGTATAACTCAATCAAATCTGCAATTTCTACTTCATCATCGACAACAAGAACATTCATAACATTATCCTCCTAGCAAAAAATACTCCTCAAAGCAAATATCATTCTCGTAAATTATCTTAGCCACTTCTCTGCCCACATACCTATAATGCCATGCCTCATAACTTATACCAGTGATCGAAACTTTATCAGGAGGGTATCTACGAATGAAACCATATTTATAGGCATTATTATTTAGCCATGCCCACATTGCTCTATTTTCTTCTGGATCTAGTGAGCTAAAATCAATCGCCAGACCAGTCTCATGCTCTGAATACCCCGGTGCAGCAACAATCTTTAAACTCTCTCTCAAAGCTTCATCCTTTGAATAGCCTTGACTAACATAACTAGATACTCTGGCATCAAGAATCTCTTTCTGTTCATCTTGATCTCTATATGCATTATTAATAGTTAAATTAATACCCTCACTATATGCTTCATTATACATCTTTGTTAAGTCATCTACTAGTATACTTGCCACCATATAACCATTAAATTTAACTAGATGTACTGCATAATCATTAGATAGCCTATTATTATCATTTACAAGGACTAAAACATCTTGTTTGAAAAAAGTAATATCACCTTCTAAATTAATATATACCTCTTTTCCCGAACTGTCCTCTATGCATGATGCCGATCCAGAAACTATTACTAGAATGAACAATAGTGTTACTCTTGGAATCTTTCTTAGTTTTCTCTTGATTTTCATTCCTATCACCGCCATCAATATATCAAATATTAAAGTAATAGTGAATACAGTTAATTGAATCTTAAGTAATGTTAAGAATTCCTTAAGAAAATTAAAAAACACCATCAAAGGTGTAGCAACAAGTAATAAAAAAAGCCTAGCGACTTGCTATCTTCGCGCTTGCGCACTATTTTCACCGTTAAGATGCTTAACTTCTGTGTTCGGTATGGGAACAGGTGTGTCCATCTTGCTATCGTCACTAGACTGCTTTTTTTGAGTGTGATCACT
>JAVBUP010000079.1:0-3039 GCA_031555175.1 Coprobacillaceae bacterium | reverse complement strand
TTCTTTATCCTTTCGAATCCTGATAAAGATTTTATCTTAGAATAATCAATAATTTTTAAAATTGACTATTTCTTAGTTCTTTTTGTCATGCCATAAATATTTTTCATTTATTACTTGACTTCCTCATAGTTGGTCTCCTTTTATATATTATATCAGTCTGTTAGGTAAATTATAGAAGATGGTATAACTGGTATGCAAAACAGCAAAAACCGTTCAACTATTTAGTTAAATCTAATTATTTGGTGTCATTTTATTGTTTTGCAAAACGAATTTGACAAATTAATAAGTATATTTGCTAGAATTAAGTGAGTAGAGTGGGTAGAATAGAAGTACAATAAGGAGGGTATATTATGATTTTTGGAGAGAAAATATTGAGTTTAAGAAAGAAAAAAAATTTGTCACAAGAGGAACTAGCGGAAGCATTAAATGTCTCTAGGCAAACTATTTCAAATTGGGAGACAAATCAGGTAATACCTACGATAGATAAAGCTAAAGAACTTTCTATATTATTTCAAATTAGTGTTGATGAGTTATTGGATCATAATTTGGATATTATAACTAATAAAAAAGATGGTAGTCCATCAATTTTAAAACAATTGGTTGGGAAGAACTGTATTATTGAACGAGAAGATGGGCCAATAAACGGAGTGCCACATCAAACAATAGTGACCATTTTGGATTTAGATGACGATTGGGTAAAGATTCAGTATGTTCCCAAAAAAGGGGAACCTATTATTAAGTTAGTCGATTTAGATACAATTGGGTCATTTAAAGTAATAGAAGAAGGTGAAGAATAATGGAAATATTCATAGTAATACTTTGTATAGTAATTTTAGAAGAGATTAGAAAGTTAAAAAGAAATTTAACTCCGAAGAAAGTTTCACAAATTAAATCAGTTTTGGAAGAATGCAAAGGGCAAAAGTGTAGTATAAAGGCGGAAAGATTTCTGACTGAATATTCGTATAAATCTGAAGTAGAGATTATTGATTTTGATGACACATGGATTATGCTATCTTACATCTACAAGAATAAGAAGATAACAAAGGTAATCAGAATAGAGTATATCGAAGATATTAGCATTAAGAATAGTTTAAAATATTTATAGAGTTTAGCACAAATAGCTGTTAATTAATAACTAGTATGAGCATCCTGCAAGCTGTATGTAAGCATTTAGGATGCTTTATTATTCATTGTCTATAGATAAATTTATCTATTAATACAAAATGTACTTTTCCTTGAATTAGAGCCATAAAAATGATATCCTTATAAAGAAATGGAGAAGTGAAATATGGAAAGACAATTTAGCGAACAAGAACTTATTCGACGTGAAAAAGCCGAAAAAATTAGAGAAAAAGGACTAGATCCTTTTGGACAAAGATATGAAAGAAGTCATACATCTAAACAAATCAAAGATGAATATGCAAAATATACTAATGAAGAATTAGAAGTAATGAATATTAGCGTAAGCGTGGCTGGACGTATCATGACAAAGCGTGGCAAAGGTAAAGCTGGGTTTATGCACATTCAAGATAGAGATGGACAAATCCAAATCTATGTGCGTCAAGATAGGGTTGGCGAAGAAAACTATGAATTATTTGATAAAGCAGATTTAGGAGATATTGTAGGAATTAATGGAGTATTATTTGTTACTCATACTGGTGAGTTATCAGTTAAAGCAGATAAGTATACTCATTTAGTAAAAGCATTGAAACCTTTACCAGAAAAATTCCATGGTTTATCAGATGTTGAAGAAAGATATAGAAGAAGATACTTAGATTTAATCGTTAACGAAGAAGCAATGGACACTGCTAAGAAAAGATCTTTAATTATGAGAAAGATTAGAGAGTACATGGATGGAAGAAGCTTTACTGAAGTTGAAACTCCAGTATTACAATCTTTATTAACTGGAGCAGCAGCTAGACCATTCGTTACGCATCATAATACATTAGATATGGAGTTCTATTTAAGAATAGCACTTGAATTACCTTTGAAAAGATTACTTGTAGGGGGTATGGAAAATGTTTATGAGATTGGAAGAAACTTTAGAAATGAAGGGGTATCAAATAGACATAATCCAGAGTTTACAATGTTAGAAGCATACCAAGCTTATACTGATCTAGAAGGAATGATGGATTTAGTAGAAGGAATGTTTGGTTTTGTAGCCCAAGAAGTGTTGGGAACTACTGATGTGCAATATGGAGAAAACTTAATTCATCTAGGCAAAGGATGGAGAAGATTACATATGGTTGATGGAATCAAAGAACAATGTGGTGTTGATTTCTGGCAACAAATGACTTTAGAGGAAGCAACTGTAGTTGCAAAAGAACATGGTATTGATGTACCAGCACACTACACTGGTGTAGGACATATTATCAATGCTTTCTTTGAAAAATATGTTGAGCATACAATTATTCAACCAACATTTGTTTATGGTCATCCAATTGAAATCTCATATCTAACAAAGAAAAATCCTCTAGATCCAAGATTTACTGATAGATTTGAGTTATTCATTGATTCAAGAGAATACGCTAATGCATATACTGAATTAAATGATCCTATTGATCAATTAGAAAGATTTGAAAGCCAATTAGAAGAAAAAGAGTTAGGTAATGATGAAGCTTCAGATTTAGATATGGATTTCATCGAAGCATTAGAATATGGAATGCCTCCAGCAGGAGGAATTGGAATTGGATTAGATAGATTTATTATGTTAATCACTAACCAACCAACAATTAGAGAAGTTATCTTATTCCCACATATGAGAAATAGATAGAGTAATGGCACAATTTGTGCCATTATTCAGACTGTTGACAAAGTATTGAGGTACTTTGTCTTTTTTTATACAGTGATAAAAGGATATTTGATATAATATAGATAGGTGATAACTATGATTTCTAAACATTCTAATGCGAATAAAAAAACGATGCAGATGGTTGATATCGATTCTCTAGTGCCACAAGGTCATCTTGTGCGCAAGATCGATAAAGTCATTGATTTTGAGTTTATTCGTGCCTTAGTGGCTCCGCTATATTCTCAAGA
>JAVBUP010000015.1:0-29083 GCA_031555175.1 Coprobacillaceae bacterium | reverse complement strand
TAACTTCATAATTTAGGTTTACCCTAAATTTTTTAGCCAAATATGGCTTTTGTTTTTACTGTGCCCAATTCATTACTTCATGTTGGAAGTTTTTTATTTTACTTAGTTTTCTTCTCTTGACATATTACCGAAAGACTTTATATCTACTATAATTATAAAGCAAAACATCCTTTTAAGATATATGATTTTTAAACATAATAAAAAACAAAGTTTGAAATATTACATTCATAACCTTGTTTATTGTAATTACTTTTTAATAATATAAGTCAATAACTCTTTAGCTGCTTCTTTTGGACCAGCATGCTCTTGATTCTTGATTCCTAAACGAGTCTTAATCTGCCCAAGCTTAATACCTTGCTCTTCCATTTTGCCAAAATAGAAATGCAATAATTCTTCAGTTTCTACTTCTTTTTGAACTGGGCCAAACGGATTAGCAAAATAACTTTCAACAATACCCATTTCATTTGTTGTTCCTTTAGCCATTCTTGCACCTCTTCTAAAGACATTTAAGGCTTCTGATGTAGATTCAAAGAATTCTAACGAGTCTGGACTTTCATCATAATTATTAGCATATAAGAATAAGTCTACAGGGTACTTAGCGACAATATCTTTGTATGTCGCAATTGGAATAACGATTCGAGCATTAATCTTATCTGGATTCATGAATACTGAACGGTCTAACTCTTTATACCCATACCCAACATCTAAGTCATCTAAACGTACAAATGCCCCAATTTCAGTTCCAGTAGCTACTACTCTTCCATCACTAATTTCCAAAACTCCCATATCATCAAAGACAGTCTTTATCTCTTTGATGTTCTTTTGACCAATAGCTTTAATTTGTTCTATCGTTTCAGATTTACCAGCCCCACTATCACCAATAATAACAATACGCTTATATTCATCATTATATAGTTTAATAGAAACCATCGCTCCATGTAGCGGAAGTTTTTTATCTTGGATTTTGCGCACATTATGCAAGGTCAAAACCATCTTTTTCATATAACCAAAATAGTCAGCATCTTCATGATTAGATACATATCCAACCATTATATTATTATCTTTATCGTGATAGAAATAATTTTCAACATTGTCATCATCATAGCCATATATATAAACTAAATCGGGCTTATGGTTTGTAATCTCTTCAACTTTAGCAAGTTCAAATAAATTACAAAGAGTTACTCCCTGAGCCATAAATTTATCACTAAAATAAATATACGCTAGTAAGTCGCCAACCTTAGCAGGATAACAATACCATCTGTTGGCATTTATTTTCGCGTTAGTTAATGGATGTTCAAACTTCTCTTCAAAAACACCTTTTCTTTTATTACTTTTACTATAAGTAATAAATGGCGGGTGTATAATAACTGATTCAATGACAGGTATTTTTTCCAGTTTTTGATATTGGAGAGGTAATTTAATAGGTGATTGGCATAAAATCAACCCAGCATTAACACCAGCTGTGATTTGACGATAAATTCTATTCTTCTCACCATTTACTTTTTCTTCAATATCACGATATGTTTTTAATACTAACTCTTCAAATTGCTCTTGTGCTTTAATAAATGATACGTTTTGATACCCAACATGATATTTATTATTTAATACAATCGCATAGCGTTGTAACTTTCTCCAGTAAAGATATATTTCTTCAATAAAAGCAATGAATGTATCTTTATTATCTAAATATACTTTATAGTTTGGATGAGTCGCAACTATCTCTTCAACGCTTTCTACTAACAGTAGTTTACAAATATGACTTAAATCATTAATGATTTGTTTATCATCTGTAGATTCTTGTGTCAAATACATAAATACTGTCGAGCCTTTGTTTTGAATATGCTTATAGTATCTAGCTAGCACAGCTCTAAAAGCATCACTTTCTAACAACTCAATTGATGTTTCACAAAAATGTTCTGTAAAATTCAATATCATATTTTGATTCGTTAAACGATATTCATAGTTCATCTTATCTGTCCATTTCTTTCATTGTTTTCAACTCATTAATAACAATATCAATATCTTCATAGTCTACATCACCAATTACGCCAATTCTTAATTGATGAGTTCCATTTTCACCTAAGCCACCAGTAATAGTAATATTTCTTGCAACTAAGTGTTTGATTATTGGCAATGCCAATTCTTCTCCTAAATTAACTAATGCTAAGACATTTCCTTTGTTTTCATCATTAATATATGTCACATCATAACCAATTTTACTAAGTTCTTGTTCTAAATATATACGAAGATTATAATATTTGTTTTGATAATTAACTAAGCCTGTTTCTAAGAGATAGCTACATGATTTATTTAATGCAACCATTAACGGTATATTTGGTGTAAATGGTAATGCATCATTTAAATACTTTCTCAAATCAAAATAAAATCTTGGCGTCGTAACTCCATTAATTCTATTTAAAGCTTTATCACTTAATCCGATAATTGCTACTCCAGGAGGCACTAAAAATCCTTTTTGGCTTCCCCCTACTACACAATCAATATTCATTTCATCCATTTGCAATGGATGAAATAACAATCCTGATACAGAATCAACCATAAAAATAATATCTTTATCTTTAACCAAATTACCAATACTAGCAATATCATTAACTATTCCATTACTTGTTTCATGATGAATCATTACAATCCCTTTAACTTCGCTATGATCAGCAAGAACTTTTTGAACATCACTTAATTTATATGTCTCATTTTTTGGATAGTGCAACTCAATTATGTTTAATTGATATGTTTGGCATATATTTAGCAATCTATCGCCAAAATAGCCATTATTAATAACTATTACCGTATCCTGAGGATTAAACAAATTCACAATACTTGCCTCTACTCCACCAGTGCCACTTGCTGTTAATAAAACAGTATCACCATTTCTCAACGATAAAAGTTGCTTCAACTTTTCCTTAGTGTCCTTAAATATCTCCATAAAATCATCCGAACGATGATAATACTCAACTTTTACCATTTCATCCAGAAACTCTCTTTTACTCATTGTTGGTCCTGGAGCTAAGATAATTTTTTTCATTACACTACCCCCTATTTCTTATTTTATGTTATTTTTCCTTAAGTGTACAAAAAACGATGGACATTGTCCACCCTTTTTATTATTTATAGCCATGAGGATGATTTTTTCTAAAATCATAATCAGATTTAATTATATCCTTTAAATTATGTTCAGGTGTCCATCCTAATATTTTTTGTGCTTTCTCATTTGAAGCAACTATCATAGCTGGATCTCCAGCTCGTCTTGGACCCCAAACTAATGGGATTTTTTGCCCAATTACTTCTTCTACTGCATCTACAATTTCTTTATTACTTGATCCATCATTAGTTCCTAAGTTAAATGTTCCAGATCCACCATCATTCACCATGTATTCTAAACCTTTTATATGAGCTTTAACTAGATCAGTAACATGAATATAATCACGGATACATGTACCATCTCTTGTTGGATAATCATCTCCATATAATGTGAATTGTGGTCTAATACCTTGCGCTGCTTCAATAATAGACGGTATTAAATGCGTAATCTTCTTTGAAGCTAACCCAATAGTTCCAGAAGCATCTCCCCCTGCAACATTGAAATATCTAAAAATTACATATTGAAAATCATGAGCTGCAGCTGCCCATTTAATTAAGCCTTCACACGCTAGTTTACTATCTCCATATGGACTTTCTGGTCTTGTAGGATCATCTTCAGTACATGGCACTTTTTCTGGTGTTCCATAAACTGCAGCAGTACTTGAGAATACAATTCTCTTTACATCATTTCTTTTCATTGCATCCAAAACACTTGTAACGCCACCAACGTTATTATTATAATACTCAATTGGGTGTGTAACTGATTCAGGCACAATTAATTTTGCAGCAAAATGTAATACTGCATCAATCTTATGTTCAGTCATAATCTTATCTAGAATAGCACCATCTCGCATATCCCCTTCATAAAGGATTGCATCTTTATGAATCGCTTCAACATTTCCAGTCGATAAGTTATCCAATATTACTACTTCATATCCAGAACGCACTAATTCATAGACACAATGTCCACCAATGTATCCCGCTCCACCTGTTACTAATACTTTCATTCTTTTATCCTCTATCTTTCCTGTGATATTCACGATAATTGTTCTTCTTTATAATATACTCTTTTGTCATGACAATCAAGAATGCTTGCGCAAAATAAACAATTACAACACCTAAAAATCCAAATGGTTTGATTGCTAGATATAGAGATATTAAATAGATTATATCCACAATCGCTTGCAGTGGTACACTATAACGTATATAGCCTAACCCAAGGAATAAGCTATGCGATCCTGTATGTGCATTAATAAATACTAAATATCCCAAGTATATTAATAGCGGAATTAAGTAATCCATGGCATTAATTCCATCTCCCTTTATTAGCATCTCTGCCCATAAACTATATGTTAGAGCTATCACAAGCAAAACTCCTGCTCCTAATAATCCCATATATTTTTTTAATTTATTACTAATATTTTTGGCATCATCATATTCTTTTCTAGCAATTCTTTGGCTAACCTCAGGGAACATAATTTGATTTATTGGCTCTGCTAACTTATATATAACTTGACCAATTTGCTCAAAAATACCGAATATAGCAACTGCAGTTGACCCAAGCACCCCACCAATTATAAGAGTTGTTACTTGGTTAACTGGTAAATCAAGTGTTGAAACTAAATTTGTATGTACATTAAACATAATAAATTCTTTATCAAACCTTAGTTTGACCTTATAAAAATCAAGCAAGTTATTCTCCTTTAACGTTCTAAATGTATAGAATAATAAACCTATGCTATTTAATAGCGAAGTTACTAACAACTCCACTATAAAGAAATAAGTGAAATCAAATTTCATAAACCAACCAATACCATACAAAATACATTTAACAATTGCCACAGTTATTTGTACTTTAACTACTAGGTGGTATTTTTCAAATGTTCGCAATACCCCTTGACATGTTCCTTGAAAAAAAATCATAAAGCTAATTAAATATATTGTAGTATATGGTTTGATGGCCTCATCCCATTTCATCCATTTAATCATTTGATCTCTTAACAATATTCCCACTATCAACATCAAACTAAGCGAAATGATATCAAGCAAAAAACTAGTTTTTATGTATAATTTAGTACGATCATGATCGTTTTTTTGCACAGAATCTGTCATAAATTTAATTAAAGCTAAAAATGGTTTAAATGAAAAAATATTAAATACAAACCAAGTAAACGTTATTATTAAGTATAAAACCCCTTTATCCTTAAGACCAATCGCATCAACGACTAACCATGTTGACGCAAAACCACATACAGCAACTATTCCACTACCGGTAAATATCACAATAAATAGTTTAGCGATTTTGTTTGTTTTCAAATATTCTATTTTATCTTTGATAAAATTCATTTGTCACACTCCTATTCCTTAAATATCTTAAATGCTTAACCAAAGCATTAATTTACTAATATATCTTATTAATTATACCAAATAAATATCTTTTTGTATCAATTTTTAGAGTAAAATAGTTTTTGATGTGTTATAGTTATATGTGCTTAAAAAGGAATGATATTATGAACGAAATACTAAAAAGTATCCAAGAAAACATAGATACTAGGAAAAAACTAATTGAATTAAAGACAATGATAAATGATGAGGATTTGCAAAACATTGCATATCTATTCTTTAGTGAAAATAAAGACCTTGTAGAATCATTAATGAAACATGATGATTCTAAAGTTAGGAAAAATATTGTTAGCATACTGGCTAAACTTAATCTTTCAATCTATAAACAAGAAATATTAGATCTTTACTATAATGAAGAACAACTATTTGTGAGAAGTAGTTATCTAAATGCTTTGGCTAGCTTTGATTGCAGCGAATATTTAGATAATTTTAAATCACAATTAAAAGTTTTATTAAATACTAAAGTAGACGAGACTAACAAAAAACATATTAGAGAAGAAATACACATTCTTCAAAATCTAATATTACAACTTGATGAACCAGTAACCCATACATTTACTGGATTGACTAGTGAAACTGAAATGATTTTATCATGCAATAGAAATCATGTTGAACATATTATGGAAACAATTGATGCTAAGACAAAAAGAGCATTAAGCAGTGGCATTTATGTAAAGACAGATAATATTGGCAAGCTACTTGATAATAGACTTTATTCAGAAATTCTCTTCCCATTATCAAAAGCGAGACATGTGCCTTTTCATCCGATTAATATCGCTAAAAGTATTATCAATAGTAAGGTCATTCCTTTCTTACAAGAATCACATAGTACTACAGATTCTTTTTGCTTCCGTATCGAAATTAGAAGTGAATTAGATGGTTCTGATAAATCTAAATTTGTTAGAAGAGTTGTGGATGAAATAGAGAGATTATCTGAACGTCAGCTAATAAACTCAACTTCCAACTATGAAATAGAATTTAGATTTATTC
Source organism: Coprobacillaceae bacterium (assembly GCA_031555175.1). Lineage (GTDB taxonomy): Bacteria > Bacillota_I > Bacilli_A > Erysipelotrichales > Coprobacillaceae > JAVBUP01. Next base: position 22,591 of record JAVBUP010000015.1, on the reverse strand, counting down.
AAGATAAAGATGGTTCCTTAAATGGTTACTTAAAGTTATATACTATTAATGATCAACGCTTTGCTTATCGCATCAATAGTTTAGCTACATCAATTGCGCCAGCTAACGCAGCCCTAATTTGTGAATTAGCATCTGATTATTTTGTTGATAATGCTCAAGTGCTAGATCCTTTCTGTGGTGTAGGAACAATGCTGATTGAAAGAGATATCGCTCTACATACTAGTTATTTGTATGGGCTAGATATCTATGGTAAGGCGATAGATATGGCTCGAGAAAATGCAGATCAAGCTAATGTCGAAATAAACTTCATTAACCGTGATTTCTTTACTTTTAGACATTTATACTCATTCGATGAAGTTATAACTAATATGCCAAGTTTTACTCAAGCTAGTGACAAAGAAGCTCTTACTTCAATTTACTCACAATTTTTTAAGAAAGTACCATCTTTCTTAAAAGATGGTTCTATGCTATTTATTTACTCAACTGAAGAAGGATTAATGGAAAAGAACTTACGTATTCATCGTAAATTCTTAACAATTAAAAAGGAACCAATTCTCAAAAAAGATAACAGCCACTTATATATTTTACAATATAATGAAAATAAATAATTAAATTATTGCATATGAAACAAAGGTGTTGGAATAGTTTTCCAGCACCTTTTATATTTATAGTATTACATTTGTTTGTCCATAATTATTCCTTGCGTAAAATAATCTGCCATCTTCATCACTTGATCTTCCATATCATCAAAGTTAGCGACATCCATAGCATAGTTTTCATTTAGGCGAGCAAGCGCTTCTTTTGTAACATACGCTAAGTGCTGGTGCATCATCTTTCTAACTTCATTTTCATCATAGTATGGATTAAATGAAGCGAAGAAACTAGCGATATCATCTGCATTTTGATACCATTTTTTATTTAGTTCATTCGCTTTAACGTTATCACTTGCTTTTAAGGCTTTTACTAATTGGTCAGCAATCGATAAATGTTCCGTAAATAAACGGGCTATTTCATCAGACACTTGTTCACTATAATATAAAGAATAAAGGTTACCAATATCTCTTGGGTTCTTTAAAAGCCTACTTGTAACAAATGTTAAATCGCCATTATTGTCCATAATGCTCATGATAACATTTCTCGTCCATAAAATGTGTTCAAACCATAATTGGCGCATTTCATTTTCTAAAGAGTTATTTGATATCATTCCAACATTATTGGCTCTTTGAAATGTTTGAGGAACTTCATCAACAAATGTATTCACTTGCACCAAAGGATTTTGAGCAAAAGTATTTCCTGTTTGACTTGCCGGTGCAGCTTGTTGATAAGTTGGCTGTACATAGTTCGACTGAGGTACTAGTGGTTGAGAATAAGACTGTGGTATGAACTGTTGACTTTGTCCTTGTTGCATCATCGATGGATTTGAAACTTGCGGCACAAATGGTTGACCAAAATTCTGTGTAATCATTGGCTGGTTTACAACCTCAGTTCCTCCTGGCATGAATGGGTTTTGTGTTCCAAAAGGCATTTGCATTGGCATTTGTTGAGGCATATTACCTGAGAAAAAACTTGGGTTAGAAACCGGAACAGAAAACCCTTGTTGAAAATAACCCCCATATGAGCATGAACAATTTCTCATGTCTTGAGCATCGATAATTGTTTCATCCTCATCTTCATCCAAAAACTCTTCATATGTTTTACCTGGGCTCACAATAATGTCTTGCCCAATTTGAAGAGTAAATGGATTCAATGGAGCATTTTCTTGCAATAATACTTGTACATCTGTATTAAACTCTTTGGCGATTTGATAAAGATTATCGCCTTTTTTTATTTTATAAGTAATTTGATTTTCGCTATTCATCGTTAACACCTTTCTTTATCTTTCAAAATAGTATATGTTACCTAGTTTTTTGTGTTACAATGTTGATGGTGATACCTATGAACTTTTATTATACTACAGAGCAACTTAATAATTTAAAAAATAAAGATAAAAAGTTAGCAGCTTATATTGAAAAAGTTGGTCTTATTGAACGCGAGATTAATCCAAATTTATTTGAAGCCTTAATCGATAGTATTATTTCTCAACAAATTTCGACAAAAGCAGCTATTACTATTAAAAATAGAATTATCGACATAAGTGGAAGCCTTAATGCTAATGATTTATCATTGCTAACTATAGAGCAGATTCAAGCTTGCGGGATGAGTTTTCGCAAAGCAAACTATATTCAAAATGCGGTAAATGCTTATCTTAATAAAGAGATAGATTTTGATTTACTACCAACCATGTCTGATCAAGAGATAATAGATACTCTTGTTAAACTTCCTGGTATTGGCACTTGGACTGTAGAAATGCTCTTAATCTTCTCTTTAAATAGATATGATGTTATTAGCTATAAAGATTTAGGAATTATACGCGGTATGAAGCGCCTATATAATAAAGACGAGATAACTAAAGAGCAATTTGCTAAGTATAAAAAGAGATACTCCCCTTATGGAAGTATCGCTTCATTATATCTTTGGTATATCTCAAAGTAATTCTAAGATATATACTTTAGTTACTGAACAAAAGCGGAATATCCCGCTTTTTTAAATTACTAAGTATCCTTCTTCTTCAATTACTTTCTTTAAGTCTTCTTTAGAAACCATACCTCTTTCGCATGTTACAGTTACTCTACCAGTTTCTAAATCAACAGTAGCATTTTTTACACCGTTAATTCCAGTTACAGCATTATGTACTGCCATTTTGCAATGTCCACATGACATCCCTTCAACATCTAGTAAAATTATTTCCATTTTCTTTTCTCCTTGTTATTTAAATCTTCTTAAGCGCAATGCATTCATCAGTACAGAAATTGAACTAAACGACATTGCCCCGGCTGCGATCATTGGGTTCATTAGTGAACCCCCAAATAAATACCATACCCCAGCGGCAATAGGTACTCCCGCTGTGTTGTAAAAGAATGCCCAAAATAGATTTTCTTTAATATTTTTCATAGTTTGTTTTGATAAACGGATTGCAGTTGCTACTTCCATTAAATCACTTCTCATTAAAACTATATCAGCTGATTCAATGGCGACATCAGTACCTGAACCAATAGCCATACCAATATCTGCTTGTACAAGTGCTGGGGCATCATTAATTCCATCCCCAACCATTATTACAGTATTTCCTAAATCTTGAAGTTTCTTTACTTCGCCTGATTTATCTTGCGGTAATACCTCTGCCAATACATAATCTATGCCAACTTGATCAGCAATTGCATCTGCAGTAATTTGATTGTCACCAGTTATCATGGCTACTTTTAAACCTAATTCTTTGAGTTTCATAACGGCAGTCACGCTGCTGTCTTTTATTGCATCAGCTACTGCAATTAACCCAGCATATTCATTATCAATTACTATATACATAACAGTTTTACCTTGATCTAATAAATCAGCACCAAAATTATCTATTTCAATATTAAGCATTTTTAGTAGTTTATCATTTCCAATATGAACCCTCTTATCTTTAAGATTAACATCTATCCCCATACCAGGAAGAGCATTAAATGATATAATTTGATCTAAGACTAAGTTCCTATTTTTGGCTTCTTTCACTATCGCTTCACCTAAGGGATGTTCAGAACCAACTTCACAACTAGCTATCAGTTGAAGCAATTCATTGTCAGAAAACTTATCTGAACGCAAATCGGTAACGCTTGGCTCTCCCTTAGTAATCGTTCCCGTCTTATCAAGGACAACCATTTGCGCTTTTCCAGTTAGTTCTAGAGCTTCACCATTTTTGATAAGAATTCCATTTTCTGCACCTTTACCAGTTCCTACCATAATCGCAGTTGGGGTTGCTAATCCAAGTGCACAAGGGCAAGCAATTACTAGTACTGAAATAAATATCGTCAAACTAAACTCAAGAGATTCTCCTGATAGATACCATGATATTGCTGCAACAAGTGCAATAACAATAATAGTTGGAACAAAATATCCAGATATTATATCAGCTAATCTAGCGATAGGAGCTTTTGACCCCTGAGCATCCTCGACTAACTTTATGATTTGTGCCAGTGCTGTATCTTTACCAATTTTCGTGGCTTCAAATGCAAATGATCCAGTCTTATTTATACTAGCACCATAAACATAATCGCCTATCTTTTTACTAATAGGCATACTTTCTCCAGTCAACATTGATTCATCAACACTACTAGCACCTCTTATAACTTTCCCATCAACCGGGATTTTAGCTCCTGGTTTTACGACTACTACATCGCCGATTTCTACCTCTTCTAATGATATCTCTACCTCTTCATTGTCCCTTAGAATTATCGCAGTTTTTGGCGCCAACCCAATTAATTTTTTAATAGCTTGACCAGTTTTACCCTTGGATACTGCTTCTAGTGATTTCCCCAAGAGTATTAAGGCAATTATTACACCTGCTGATTCAAAATATAGCCCATGGGCAGCATGATGATTTCCTTGGCTTATCAAATATAACGAATAGCAACTATATATAAAAGCTGATGATGTACCGATGGCGATTAATGAATCCATATTTGGCCCAAAATGCCACAAAACTTTAAACCCAGATGTGTAAAATTTATATCCCACCACCATAATTGGAATGACAAGAATCATTTGAATAAAACCAAACATAAATGGCTCAGTATCCATCGATATTATATTAGGTATTGGCAATCCAATCATTGATCCCATAGAAATATAGAATAGTGGAATCGCAAATGAAACTGCCACTATAAACTTTCTCCATAGTATCTTCATATCTCTTTCTTTTTTATCCACTACTTCTTCTTTATCACCATTAACATCAAGAGGTGTATATCCCGCTTTTACTATAGCACCTTTAATTTCCGAAATGCGAATGATATCAGGATTATAACTAATTGTCGCTAAATTAGTTGCTAAATTAACAGATGATAACTCCACTCCATCAAGTTTTGAAGTAACGCGCTCTACACGGCTACTGCAAGCTGCACACGTCATACCATCTATTTGCAAAATAATAGTTTTCTTTGGATTATCCTCTGTAATCCCATATCCTGTCTTTTTAATAGTTTCCTTAATTTCAGTTATGTTTGTTTTTGTCGCATCATATTCAATACTGCATTTATCAGTCGAGAGATTGACGGTTGCTTTTATAATGCCCTCTTGTTTATTTAACACTCGTTCAATACGACTACTACATGCAGCACATGTCATCCCTGTTATAGTAAGTGTTTCTTTATCCATATCATCACCTCACGATATAATTATACATATCTATTGTACCATGAAAATTAATTTGCTTACAAAAAAGATTAAGAGTTACCTCTTAATCTGTGATTCCTTTTACAAATTCTAAATACTCATCATATGTTCCTAAACGATCAATTAGCCCATCTGGAGTTATCTCAATAATACGATTAGCAACAGTTTGAACGAATTGATGATCATGGCACGTAAAGATAATGTTTTCTTTAAATCCAATTAATCCTTCATTTAAGGCTGTGATTGACTCTAAATCTAAGTGGTTTGTTGGTTCATTAAACATTAACACATTAGCTCCTGATAGCATCATTTTTGCCATCATGCACCTAACTTTTTCTCCCCCAGATAAAACACTAGCATTCTTTAATGCCTCTTCTCCTGAGAACAACATACGACCTAACCATCCTCTTACATCTGATTCATATAAATCTTTTCCATATTGGCGTAGCCAATCTGTTAGTGGCATATCTTTACCTTCAAAATACTCAGCATTATCTTTTGGAAAATATGATTGTGTCGTTGTCACACCCCATGTATATGATCCTGAATCTGGTTCTAATTCGCCAGCTAGTATTTGATATAGGGTGGTATTTGCTATTTCATCAGTTCCAACTAAAGCAATTTTGTCTTTAGGGTTCATTGTAAACGAAATATTATTTAGTACTTTTCTACCATTAATTGTTTTAGAAAGGTTCTCGACTTTCAATACATTATTCCCGACTTCACGTTCAGCCTTGAAATTGATGAAAGGATATTTTCTACTTGATACTTTTACTTCATCTAATTCTAGGTTATCTAATAACTTTTTACGAGATGTAGCTTGTTTAGCTTTTGAGGCATTAGCGCTAAATCTAGCGATAAAATCTTGTAAATCTTTAATTTGAGCCTCTTTCTTTTTGTTAGCTTCTTTAGTTTGACGAATCAACATTTGTGTATATTCATACCAGAAATCATAGTTACCAACATATAATGTAATTTTTGAATAATCTATATCTGCAATGTGCGTACATACTTTATTGATAAAATGTCTATCATGACTAACAACAATTACTGTATTTGGAAAATTCATCAAAAAGTTTTCTAACCATGCTACAGATTTCAAATCTAAGTGGTTTGTGGGCTCATCCAATAATAATACATCAGGATTACCAAATAAAGCTTGTGCCAATAATACTTTCACTTTTTGACTTCCGTCCAAATCCTTCATTAATGAATAATGTAGATCATTAGTAATCCCTAAACCATTCAATAAAATCTCAGCATCGGTTTCAGCACTCCATCCATCCATTTCAGCAAACTCACCTTCAAGTTCACCTAACAGATTACCATCTTCATCATTAAAATCTGGTTTTGCATATAGCACTTCTTTTTGTTTCATTATTTCATATAAACGTTTGTTACCCATCAATACTGTTGTTAATACTGTTTCTTCATCATAAGCAAAATGATCTTGTTTCAAAACAGACATTCTCTCACCAGGTGTTAAAATTACCTCTCCTTTATTTGGTTCTAATTCACCAGCTAATATTTTCAAAAATGTTGATTTACCAGCGCCATTAGCCCCAATTAAACCATAACAATTTCCTTCTGTAAATTTAACATTTACGTTTTCAAATAATACTCTATCTCCATAGCGTAAAGAGATACCATTTGTTTGTAACATTTTACCACTCCCTTTTTATCATACCAAAAGATTATCCCATAAATACTGGATAATTTCAATCAAATCACCTTTTTATTATTAACTATTCTAAAATAGTAAGCTCTACTTTTGAAAAAAGGAAATTATTTATGATAAAGTACAATATTAGTTTAATAAAGTCTATATACTAGTAGGGAGTAAAATCCCTGAAAGGTGGACTGCCATATGTCAATATCAGCAGATGTTGAGGTTGTTGCAGTATTAGCTATAGGGGATAATATGGAATACATATTTATGTTAATTATTACATTATTACAAATTAACAAATTCTATAACCACTAGTAATTTAATACCTAAATGGCAATCCACAAAATGAAAGAGATGGTTGTGTCCATCTCTTTCTCCTAAATGTCGTTACTATTATAACAATAAATGTTATGTTTGGCAATATTTCATTAATTATTAAATAGAACTTTTTCTGATTTATATTGCCTAATGATGATTACCAGCATAACACTAATAATTACTACAGTAGACAGCAACATCAATACTATATTCAATATATTTACATTTCCAGCTATTATATCACCAAATAATAAAGTGAAATTTATAAATGGCACAACTGATAACAAAGTAGATGATTGAATATCAATCATGAATGCAATCATACCAGGAAACATTGAAATAAATGTTAATGGCGTTAAAGCACTTTGTGCCTCTTTAAATGATTTTGATTTACTTGCTATCGCAATACATAGACCGCTAATTAATAATGAATATGCGATAATAACTATTAAAGCATAAAGTATACTTACTGGCGATAACATTAGGTTTTCTTCTGCATACATCGTAAACATATTATTTACCGCGAGCAATGATACTATCATCAAGATTAAACTTATCAATCCTGTGATGACTGAAGATAATGCTACTCCAAGGAATTTGCCTAATATAATATCCTTGCTACGCATTGGAAAAGTAAGTAATGTCTCCAATGTTCCTCTTTCTTTCTCTCCAGCTGTTGCATCAGTTGATGGGTATGTTGCGGATACAGTGATAGCCATGATTATAAATAAGAATCCGTAATTTGTTATATATGAGGCGAAAAAGCTTTCAGTAACTTCTAGCTTAGTTTCCACATTAATAATATCTATTACTGCTGCAGGATCAATATTTTTATCTGCTAAATATTCTTTCTGCAAGTAATCTTTATAACTAGCAAAGTATGAGTTTAAGAGGCCAGATGTATAACTAACCATTTCGCTGTCATATCCTTTAATAGTATAATTATCGCCATCTTTGATAACATACATATCTATATTGCCATTATCACAATCTTTCTTTAATTCTAGCTCATCCTTAATGATAAATTCAATGTTCAAAGAGCTCGCAATACTTTCTTCAACACTTGATAATTCATAGCTAAATCCTATTTTATTATAGTCAGTGACTGGTTTATTAGCTGTTGAATCAAATAAAGCAGATATCCCAATAATTATAACAGGAATCATAATTGGCACTACTAACATCATAGCTAAAGATTTCTTATCTCTAAACATTTCTTTGATCTCTTTTTTAAGTACAATTATCAAACTACTCATTTGAAACACCTCCAACCAATGCAAAGAACGCATCTCTAAGGTTTGTCGTATTAGTATCAACCTTTATATTACTTGGAGTTCCCTCTTTGATGACAACTCCTTTATTGACAAGAATAACATTATCACAAATGTTTTCTGCTTCTTCCATATAGTGCGTAGAATAAATAATTGTTTTACCACGCGCTTTTTCTTGCTTAATAAAATCAAGGATAATTTGACTAGAAATAATATCCAATCCACTAGTAGCCTCATCAAATATATAATATTGCGGATCATGGATTAAACATCTAGCAATATTCACTCGCTGCGTTTGCCCAGTTGAAAGATTTCCAATCTTAGAATGTAAAAAATCATTCAAATTTAATGTTTCTGCAATTTCACCAATTCTGTCTTCAACTATTGATTTATCCATACCATATATTTCACTACACATTTTTAATAATTCATAACAAGATAATGTATTATAAATTTTAGTATTACCTGATAAATAAGCGATGCTCTTTTTAATTTCAATTTCATTTTCTTTGAAATTCAAATTATCGTAAGCAACACTACCAGACGTTGGTTCAAGAATTCCCCCAATCATTCTTAACAACGTTGTTTTTCCAGCTCCATTAGGTCCCAGTATTCCAAGTATTTCGCCATCTTTAGCGACAAAAGAAATGTCATTATCTGCTAAAAAGGTCACTTTTTCTTTCTTACTAATATTCTTAGTAAACTGTTTGCAAACATTTGATACCGTAATCATTTACTTACCCCCTTTAATACGCATACCGATATATCGGCACCCGTAATAATATTATATCGAGCCCCGATATAGATGTCAATATTTTTCGTGTAAAATAATAGATCGCTTAGCGCGATCTATTTACTGTACTTATTTTTTAAATATTCAATATAGTATGTAGCAGTAAATGGTTCTCCAGTTGCTGCTTCTACTAATTCTTTCATTTTTTTCGTTTCACCATATTGATGTATGTTCGATTTCAACCATTCGACAATCGGTTTAAGATTTTGATTTAATAAGCATTCCTCAACATCAATTTCTTTAGATAAATGATAATATAATTGAGCAGCGATTGCACTACCAAGAGCATATGATGGAAAATATCCAAATCCCCCATCAGACCAATGAATATCTTGTAATATTCCTTCAGTATCGGTCTTAGGAGTTAGTCCTAAATATTCCTGGTACTTAGCATTCCATACCGCTGGCAACTCATCTACAGTCACTTCATCATTAAAAATCATTTTCTCAATTTCATATCTTACCATGATATGCAAGCAGTATGTTAACTCATCTGCCTCTGTACGTATCAACCCAGGTTCAGCTTGGTTAACGACTTCAAGGAACTCTTCTAATGTCACATCACTTAGCTGCTCTTTAAAGGTTTCTTGTAATTTACTATAAATAGGAATCCAGAAAGTCTTATTTCTACCAATCATATTTTCGAAAAATCGAGATTGTGATTCATGCATCCCCATTGAAGCTCCACCACCAACTGGTGTTTGAGTGATTTCATCACTAACTCCAAATTCATATATGGCGTGCCCAGTTTCATGAATTGTTGAGAATATCGCATTTACAACATCATGTAAGTTATAGTGAGTTGTAATACGTACATCGTGATTATGGAAATTTGTTGTAAATGGGTGAGCACTCTCACTAATAACCCCTTTATCAAAGTCGAATCCCAGATAAGTTGCTAACCACTTATTGAATTCTTTTTGTGTCTCAATCGGATATTCTTTTTTATAAATTTTATCATTTAACCCTTTTGAAACAGGCTTAACTTTTGCCAATACAGGAACGATTTCTTGTTTTAAAGAATCGAAGAATTCATCCAAGATTTCCATTGTAAACCCTTCTTCATAATCATCTAAATAAATATCATATAAAGCTTTATTATCTTTATTACGATAAGTCGCAAACTTCTTTTTATACTCTATTGCTTTTTCTAAATATGGTTTAAATAACTCATAGTTATTTTCCTCTTTAGCTTTAGCCCAAGCAGAACTACTTTTTACACATAATTGATTAAAAGCAGTATATTCATCAACAGGAATTACTTCCAAATCTTCAAATGATTTAAGCCATGATTTTACTATAGCCTGTTCATTAAATGATAACGAATCATCAGCTTTGCACTCTAATAGAACTGATTTAATTTCATCACTTATGACACTTTCATAATATAATCCAGCTAATACTCCTTGTGCATTAGAAGTCAAATCAACTGCATTGGTTGGGGCTTCGGTTTCATTATCCCAATTAATTGCAGTTAAGGCATGAGTTAACGCCATTCTTTTACTCATATATGGTTTTAGTTTTTCAAATGTAGACATATATATATCCTCCTTTTATAATATTTGATAAATTAATTTAATTATAAAGCTTATTGAAACAATAATAAAGATAGGTTTTACTAATTTTACACCATTTTTAATAACCAACTTACTACCAACTATTCCTCCACATAACATTCCCACGGCTAAGACACTTCCCTCTACAAATAATACCTTTCGATAGATTATGAATATAGTGAGTGCAGACAAGCAACTAGCTAAGTTCAATAATTTAGCATGAGCACTAGCTGTCAGAAAATCAAACTTAAATAAATAGATCATAGTAAATATTAAAAATGATCCTGTTCCTGGCCCAAAAAAGCCATCATAGAAGCCAAAAAACAAAGCCATGATACAGCCTTGAGCGATTACTTTACTGTCAATATCTGTAAACGCATTAGTATTACCGAATCCTTTTTTAAATACGGTATATGCTGTTACAATCAATAACATGGTAGCAATGAGGAAGTTAAGGATAGATTCTGGTATATAGTTAACCATACTAGATCCAATGGAAGCACCTATAACAGAAAAACATATCCAATAAGCAATTAATCTCTTATATACTTTGTTATTCTTAATAAAATTATAAGCACTCGCGATAGTTCCGAAAGCTGCCCCAAACTTATTAGTACCAAGAGCGTAATGTGCAGGGAGCCCAGCAGCCATTAACGCAGGTATACTTATCAAACCACCACCACCAGCGATCGCATCAACAAACTGTGCTAAAAAGCCAAATACAATGATAATTACATACTTCATTTATTATATCACTGTTTTTTCTTTCTAGGTTTAGGTAGTGGGGTTATTCTCTCTAAGATAGCAATTACTTGTGAACATAATTCACTATCATCAATTGATAAAATGTAATGTGGTTTACTTCCTTTATATGGAATACCAACTTGCATAGTATCCATTAACTCTTTTATATCATCTAGCATTTTAATATACACAGTGCTATCGCAAACTAAAAATATCGGTTTATCATTTACATAAATCATATATTCTCCAAACATCTTACGATAGCGGACATCATATATGTTGGGAATTTGCTCACTAACATATTTTATATAGTCTTCTGATGTTGCCATATTTATCACCTCATTTAATTCTACATCATTTTGTAGTTTCTTTCATTATTATTATAATAAAAAACTTATAAACTTTAATTTATAAGTTATTTAGATATAAATCTATTTAATTTCTTTTCATATACATAATCTATTGACAATAGCTGCAGGATAATATCTTCTTTACTAACATCTAAATCATCACATAAATCGTCTAAACTTTTATAATTATCTCTTAGTTTTGTATTTACATAACTTAGTAACATCATTGGATCGTTTGGCATTATTCTTCTCCTAATATTAGTTTGTTTAAAGCATATACTACACCATCTTCATCATTTGAAAGAGTTATGAAATTTGCTGCCTCTTTGACCTCATCAACAGCATTAGCCATTGCTACTCCCATCCCTGCATATTTAATCATTGAAATATCATTATAGCCATCCCCACAAGCAATTACTTCCTCTGCTAGTATATTTAGCTTTTTAAACAATGTATTAAGTGATTGAGCTTTATCGATATTGTAAGCCATATTTTCTAAGAAATATGGTTCTGAACGATAAATGTTCAATTCAGGGAATCTCTTTTTAATGATATCAATATTATTGACTAACAGTTCAGGATTAGCTACCATTAAACACTTATAAACATCTGCTTTTATTTCATCTTTAAAACTATTAACTTCAAGTATTGGTGCTTTGTTTAAGAATGCTTCTTTTTGAACATAGATATTATTTTTATCCTCTCCTATAATATGTGTATCGTTATAAGAAATAATTTCTATGCCCAATTCTTTAGCAGTATCATATAGTCTATGAGCTTGTTCTTTAGTAACTACTTGTTCATATAATGTTTCTTTTGTCTTATAATCCATAATTCTAGCTCCATTATATGATAAAACATATCCACCATTCTTATCTAACTCTAAAGTTCTCGCTATAGCATCTATTCCAAAGGATGGTCTTCCAGATGCTAGAACTACTATTACTCCGCGCTCAATTACTTTCTTAATAGTTTCAATTGTTTGAGCAGTTATTTCTTTATTTGAATTAGTTAATGTTCCATCTAAATCAAATACTACAGCTTTATAATTCATTGTTTCACCAATCTTTCTAATGTATTTCTAAATGAATCATCATTTAGTTTTGTTCTTTTCTTAGGGTTAATTCCTTTTATACCGGCTTTTCTATTTTTACTACTAATAAATCTTTCAAATAACAATCTATCTATATTATCCTTGCTATATATTAAGCCATTTTGATTTATACATAGAGCTTGTTTGGATAATATTAAACTTGCTAAGCCATAATCTTGGGTAATTACTAAATCATTTTTAGTAACTTCTTTAGTCAAAACAAGATCGACGCTATCACGCCCTTGATCAACTATATATACTTCACTATAACCATCTTCATATATGTGAGAATCATCAAAATACATGATTACTGGAATATTGTTGTTCTTTGCTATTTCAACAATTATTTCTTTTACTGGGCAGGCATCACCATCAACAATTATTCTCATATTCTCACCTCAAATCATTGTAACACACTTTTTCCGATTTTTATATTTCAAAATCTTACTTTACCATTGAAAGCGATTACTTGTTTGTGTAAAATATAGATATAGATTGAAAGGAAACGATAAAATGAATTATTTAGTACTAGACGTAGGTGGATCAGCTATTAAGTATGGTCTAATGACAAAAGATGGAGAATTTTTAGAAAAAAGCGATGTCCCTGTTCCAAGTGGTAAAACAGCTACTTTCGAAGAATTCAGAGAAGTAATTGGTCAATTATATGATAAGTATAAAGATCAAATTAATGGAATTGCAATGAGTATGCCTGGACAATTAGATTCAGATATTGGCTATGCATTTACTGGAGGAGCATTGCACTACAATTTTAAGAGAAATATTGTAGAAGATTTGCAAGTAAGATGTCCGGTACCTATCGCTATTGAAAACGATGGTAAATGCGCTGCATTAGGTGAGTTATTTAAAGGTAACTTAGTTGGCTGCAAAGATGGTGTTGTTCTAGTTCTAGGAACTGGTATTGGTGGAGGAATTATCATTGATGGTAAACTTCATAAAGGTAAACATTTCTTTGCCGGAGAATATAGCGGAGTTATGGTTACAAATGATTGCAGAACTCCAGAAGAATGGATGAAAGCTGCTTTCGCAGTGCAAAATGGTGTGTGGGGATTACTAGCGCCAATCGCGATGTCTAAACAAATACCAATGAATGAAATTAATGGTAAAGTTGCTTTTGAACTTATCAATGGCGGAGATCCTGAAGCAGTAGCAATCTTTGATGAATTCTGCCGTAGAATGGCTGTTCAGCTATACAATATTCAAAATACAATAGATCCTGAAAGAATTTGCATTGGTGGAGGAATTAGTGCCCAACCAATTCTACTTGAAGGAATTAAGAAAGCAGTCCAAAATCACGCAGACTACATGGAAGCCAATTACGATACACCAACATATGTCATCCCAGAAGTAGTTTTATGTAAAGCAGGAAATGATGCAAATTTAATTGGTGCTTTATACTCATATTTAGTAAAATACGAATAAGACTTGTCGACAAGTCTTTTCTTTTCCGCCAAAAAGTTATAAAATAGTGATGAGGTGATTAACATGAGTAAAAGATTATTAATTCAGTTATCATTATTAGGGTTTGGTATGCTCATACTATTATATGGTATTAGTGTGATGCTTGTTTCTGTTAGTGATTTTGGGGCATTAGTGTGTTTACTTATTTCAATCCCATTAATTCTTTGGGGGGTTTTCTATCAAAAAATCAGAAAATACTATAAATATCCTCGTGTCAGGAATCTTAAATATATCATTCAAGCATTATACATTAGCTTTTTTGCATTCATAATAACATTCACATCAATGATAATTAAATATCAAAACAGTGTCGATAATCCTTCTGGCGTACAAGTAATAATAGTACTTGGTGGAGCGCTTAATGGAGAAGAACCTTCTCCAACCTTAAAAAGGCGTTTAGACATAGCTTATGAATGTTACACTAAAAATCCAGAAGCAAAAATTATTGTATCTGGTGGACAAGGTAGCGATGAAATTATTTCTGAGGCTGAGTCTATGAGTACTTACTTAGTCTCAAAAGGAGTACCGCTTGAAAGCATAATTTTAGAAAAGTTAGCAACCAATACTATTCAAAATTTTGAATTCAGTAAATCTATAATCGATAACACTTACGAGAATCCAAGCGAATTAAACATTGTATTTGCCACTTCGGATTATCATACATACCGCGCTAGTCTAATAGCTGACGAAGTTGGACTTAAAACACAAGGCATTGGCAGTAAAACTACTCTATTCATGAAACCATCAAGCTATATTAGAGAGAGTTTCTCATTGGCCTACTATAAGCTAACTCATTTATTTTAAAAATTAAGCTCATATAATTGTTGCATTATATGAGCTTTTAAATTTATATTGATATTTTTAAAAATAATATTAAACAAATCCATAATTAGCCTATTTTAACTCTTCATCCTTAATTTTTGAGAAATCAACATGACAGTATCCTGTTGGATTAACAACTAAATACTTTTGATGATATTCTTCAGCATCAAAGAATTTGTCTAATTTCTCCACTTCAACAACTATCTCTTTTTCATAGTTATTTTTAACCGAGTTTATGAATTCATTAATTCTATTTAATTCTTCATCTGTCTCATAATATATACCAGTACGATATGAAGTGCCTTCATCTTCTCCTTGCTTATTCAATGATGTAGGATCAATAATTCTAAATAGATGTTCAAGTATTTTTTCAAATGAAATAATCGTTCTATCATAATACACTTCAACTACTTCCGCATGCCCAGATACTTGAGCTTTCACATCTTTATATGTCGGGTCCGCTAAATGACCTTGCGCATAACCTACTCTAGTACTTTCAATCCCTTTTAAGCGACGGAAATACTCTTCTACTCCCCAAAAGCATCCACCAGCGACAACTATTTTTTTCATATTAATCTCCCTATAATGATTTTTATAAAAATCTTGTAAATATCGTCTAGTTAGTATTCTCAACCTTGGCCAACGTATTCCCTCGATTGCGCCTTCCAGTCCCATCAATTTATTTATACCTAAATCAGGATAGAGTTTTGTCAACCTTATCCACGCCCTACAACTTCCTACATTATATAGTTCTTCTGGTGTCTCTATTCCAACTTCTATAAGCTTTCGTTCCATATCTTGCGAAATATTACGCATATCTCTTAATCTATTCATTTACAATACATGGTTTATGACTTGATAATATAAGGGATTGCCTCCCTCGCAATTGCGGGTAATGGCCTTTGCATAAGTCAATAACATTTCAATATCATATCTATTCCTAAAGGTAAAAATGTACTTAAGCTTAATATCACACCAAATTGAATAATATTTTGGACAAAACACTATAGATGGCGCTGCAATTATGTAGATGATATATATACAAATAATTACCAAACTAAGTAACTCAATTTGATTTTCCATAGCACACCCTCCTTACCAATATTATACACTACTTTCCATTTTTGTAAAATATAATATGAGCCAATATCTTTAGTTAATCAAATTATATTAATCTATATAATAAAAACACTGGTATTAACCAGTGTATATCTCAAATGGCGGTCTGGACGAGATTTGAACTCGCGATCTCCGCTGTGACAGAGCGGCATGTTAACCCCTACACCACCAGACCTACTAAATGGTGGTTCCGGCCGGAATCGAACCAGCGACACGTGGATTTTCAATCCACTGCTCTACCGACTGAGCTACGGAACCATTGGTTGCGGGAGAAGGATTTGAACCAACGACCTTCGGGTTATGAGCCCGACGAGCTACCAGACTGCTCCATCCCGCGATGTGAAATAAAAAATAAATAATGGCGGAGGTCGAGGGATTCGAACCCCCGCGAGCTTTAACACTCCTGTCGGTTTTCAAGACCGATCCCTTCAGCCGGGCTTGGGTAGACCTCCGTATGGCTGATAATAAATAAATTGGTGGACCTTGTAGGACTCGAACCTACGACCGACCGGTTATGAGCCAGTGGCTCTAACCAACTGAGCTAAAGGTCCGTTGTTTCCATCAAAAATGAAACTTAATGAACAAATGGTAGCGGCGAAGGGATTTGAACCCCCGACCCACCGGGTATGAACCGATTGCTCTAGCCAACTGAGCTACACCGCTATTTATAAATGGTGGAGACTAGGAGGATCGAACTCCTGACCCCCTGCGTGCAAGGCAAGTGCTCTCCCAGCTGAGCTAAGTCCCCATCATGGTCGGGAAGACAGGATTCGAACCTGCGACCCCCTGGTCCCAAACCAGGTGCACTACCAAGCTGTGCTACTTCCCGATGATTTCAATTTAAATGGCGCGCCCGACAAGAATCGAACTCACAACCTTCTGATCCGTAGTCAGACGCTCTATCCAGTTGAGCTACGGGCGCACTATGCACCTTCACAGTGCTTTAAAATAATAACACGCTTTGCACATCTTTGCAAGCATTTTCTTACTTTTTATCTCATAAAAATGGTGCCCAGAATCGGAATCGAACCGATACGGATTTTAAAGTCCGCAGGATTTTAAGTCCTGTGCGTCTACCTGTTCCGCCACCTGGGCACTATATGGAGGTTCCAACCGGACTTGAACCGATGATCGCAGAGTTGCAGTCTACTGCCTTACCAACTTGGCTATGGAACCATATTTGTTACGCTAGATTATTATATACTAAAGCATATGTTTTTGCAACTACTATTATGAAAAATTGTACTTTTACCCGATTTATACTTTTATACTTACTTTATAATCATTCTAAAGACTCCAATATGTCCAAATTACCTTTTTCATATCTATTATGCCCTCTGATGCTCTTTTTATTTTCCAATATTTATAGCTTTTTGTAGGAAGTTGATTAGCTCTTGAAGTTAAAATTGTAAATAGCAATACTACCCTAGTTTCTCCGCTGTCATGCCACTATTTATCTCCTACCTATAGACCATTATCATAATTGTAACACTTTATCCTACATAAAGTGAAAAGCTAGGAATTTAATTTCCTAGCTTGCTTTTGCTTTTGTCCAAAGTGTTGAGAATAATTCTTTAGTAGCCTTATCTTGATAGTTAAACACTTCATCTGCTTCATAGTTTAATCTTACATCATAAGCATTATTACTGCTATAAATTTCTTTTTTTGCATCTGCTTGAGCATTCCCATTAGTAGTTGTATAACCAACTTCAATAGTATTGGCATAAGCACTATAATCACTAATCATGAACTCAATAAATTTATGAGCTAAATCTGTTTCTGTACAGTTTTTTGTGATTACATAAGCATCAAAGAATAAGTTAGTTCCTTCATCCGGTAAGAAGAATGCCATATCTTCATTATCTTCAAGAATCGCTGCCGCATCTCCCGAATAGATAACTGCCATAGCTTTTTCTCCACCCCTCATGTTATCAATGATATCATCACCAGAGTAAACTGGATCCATAGTGCTCTTTTGATCAACTAACCAATTGTAGGCTTTGTTAATCTCAGTTTCATTAGTAGTATTCATTGAATATCCTAATGCTTTTAGAGCTACCATGAACGAATCTCTTTCTGAATCATACATATAAATTTTACCTTTATATTTAGTATTTCTCAGAATCTCCCAACCAGCTTTTAAATCCTTTGCATCTACTACAGTTTTATCGTATACAATTCCAACATTCCCATAGAAGTTTGGTGCAGAATACTTATTATCTGGATCGTAATCTAGATTCATTACTTCAGGTATTAAACTAGATTTTGAAGGAAGTTTTGCCCAATCTAATGGTTGTAACATTTCCTCTTTGATTAATCTTTCAATCATATATTCTGATGGAACTAAAATATCATATTCATTTCCACCTTGAAGTTTTGTATACATACTTTCATTTGAATCAAATGTTTCATAAATAACTTTACAATCATTTTCCTTTTCAAACTCTTTAATCAAACTCTTATCTACATATTCTCCCCAGTTAAATACTCTCAACTTTGTCTTATTTGAGTTATCTGAGCATCCTACTAATGTGAATACTAATGCAAATGCTAATAAACTAGTAAATATTTTTTTCATTCTTACGACCTCCCTTTATGAATTTGTTGAATTTAATGCTTTTAATGCTTTAATTTTCTTTTCTTTTCTTCTTTTAGAAACTTCTGGTACTACATTAATCACTACAAGGATTAACATAATTACTACAATTACGATTGTTGATAACGCATTAATCGATGGATTAGTACGTTTTGTCATGTTATAAACAACAATAGAAATATTTTCAATTCCATTACCTGTTACAAAGTATGAAATTATAAAGTCATCAAACGACATTGTGAAAGCTATTAATGCTGCTGCAAAAATACCTGGCTTAATTTGTGGCAATATAACTTTCCATAATGTTTGGAAAGGAGTTGCCCCTAAATCCATTCCTGCTTCCGCTAAATTAGGGTCAAGTTGCCTAACTTTTGGTAAGACAGCAAGTAATGCATATGGTGTACAGAAGATTATGTGAGCAATTAGCATTGTCATGTAACCTTTTTGAATATTTAATGAAGTGAAGAATAACATCAATGAAATAGCAGTGACAATCTCAGGATTGAGAACAGGCAAATCATTAACTGTTAATATTACTTCCTTAATAATTTTCTTTGATTTTGATAATCCAATAGCTGTAATAGTTCCAAGTGCTGTTGAGATTACAGTAGCTATAATAGCAATTGTCAACGATACCCATACCGCATCCATCATTTGCTCATTTTTAAACAGTTCGGAATACCACATTGTAGAAAAACCAGAGAACTTAGTAAGTGACTTACTAGAGTTAAACGAGAAAAACATTAAGACGAATATTGGTGCATAAAAGAAAAACATACACGCAATTACATATCCTTTAGATAATAACTTCTTTTTGTTTTTTTCCATTACGTTTTCCCCCTTTCTCTTCAATGTTGTCTTTATCTATCTTTTTCATAAAACGCATAGATACAAGGATTAAAACTGCTAGAATTAAAGATACTGCACTTCCAAAGTTCCAATCTCCTACGCGCAAGAACTGCTCTTCGATGAAGTTACCAATTAAGATATATTGAGCTCCACCAAGTAATTTTGGTATTACGAATGTTGAAACTGATGGTAGGAATACCATCATAATTCCTGTAAAAACTCCTGATAACGATAATTTAAATGTTATCTTCCAGAATGTAATAAACTTATTAGCCCCTAAATCCATAGAAGCCTCAATCAATGATTTATCCATTTTAGTTAAAGCTGTATGAATAGGCAAAATCATAAATGGGAGGAAGTTATATACCATCCCCAGTATGACCGCAAAATCGGTATACAGCATATCTATTGGACTCATCCCAATCATCTGTAAGAAAGAGTTAATTAATCCCTTACTTCCAAGAATGTTGAACCAAGCATATGTTCTTATTAACATATTTATCCATGTTGGTACAGTTACTAACATGATCATAAGTGTTTGTACTTTAGGTGAATATTGACTGATGAAATATGCCATTGGATATCCTAACAATAAGCATAGAACCGTTGTCACTATTCCAAGATAGAATGATTTCCATAATACTTTAAGGAATACTCCTTCAAAGAATTTAGAAAAGTTATCAAATGTAAATGATATTGTTTGAACAGCATTCCCATCTTTTGAGAAAGCATAAATTACAATCATAAACATTGGCATAACTACTAATATAGAAAGCCATATCAAATATGGCATAGCCAGTTTTCTAAATTGTTGCATTAGTATGACCCCATTGTGTACATTACATGGATATCTTCTGGGAAGAATGATAGACCTACCTTACTTCCTACTTCACAATAATCAGTTGTATGAATTAAATATGTTCTATATAAAGTTTCAACTAATATCTCATAGTGTACTCCTTTAAAGATAACCGATGTAACTGTACCTTTAAGTTTGCCAACTTCCTCAGATACAATATCAATATCTTCTGGACGAATTACAATATCAACCTCTTCATCATCAGCGTAACCTTTGTCGACACATTCAAATTCTTGATCGTCAAATTTTACTAAACAGTCTTTTATCATAGTACCTTCAACAATGTTTGAATCTCCAATAAACTTAGCAACAAATCTATTTTCTGGTTCATTATAAATATCTGTTGGTGAACCAATTTGCTGGATATCACCTTCATTCATAACGACAATTGTATCAGACATCGTTAAAGCTTCTTCTTGATCATGAGTTACATAAATAAATGTAATTCCAACCTCTTTTTGAATCTTTTTCAATTCTAATTGCATTTCTTTTCTTAGTTTTAAATCCAACGCCCCTAAAGGTTCATCAAGTAATAATACCATAGGCTCATTAACTAACGCCCTTGCGATAGCAACACGTTGTTGTTGTCCACCAGATAATAGTGTTACATCTCTATCACCATATCCTTCTAATCCAACAAGTTTCAACATTTTCGCTACTTTTTGATCAATAATATCTTTTTGAATTTTTTTAATTTTTAATCCAAATTCGATATTTTCCCTAACATTCATATGTGGGAACAATGCATATTTTTGGAAACATGTATTAATCTCTCTTTTGTATGGTGGCACTTTTGCAATATCGATTCCATCAAAGATTACTTCTCCACTGTTAGCCTCAGCAAATCCACCAATAATTCTTAGTGTTGTGGTTTTACCACAACCAGAAGGACCAAGTAAAGTTACAAATTCATTTTCATGAATATCTAAATTAATTCCTTTTAAAACAACTTGTCCATCAAATTCTTTCACTATATTCTTTAGTTCTATTAATTTTTTCATAAGTTACCCCTCTTCTTAAAATGATGGTGGGTTACTAACCCAAATCACTTTAGCTACAGTTTCATTTTCATTGCATAAAAAATGAGTTTGATCACCCTTTATATAAAAAGTTTGCCCCTTTTTTACTATATAACGCTTTTCTTTATATACCAATACGATTTTTCCAGCAATTACATATCCAAACTCTTCCCCTTCATGTGGCTCTATTTCCATAGAACTTGCC
Source organism: Coprobacillaceae bacterium (assembly GCA_031555175.1). GTDB lineage: Bacteria > Bacillota_I > Bacilli_A > Erysipelotrichales > Coprobacillaceae > JAVBUP01. The sequence goes on along the minus strand of JAVBUP010000015.1, from coordinate 596 downwards.
CCATTTTGCAGTTCTATCAAAATAGGTTCCATGCTATTTTTTTGAGCGTTTGGCACAATATAAGAAATCATATAATCATCTTGTTTGTTCTCAAAATAATCATCATCACCAAAGACTATCTTTTCATTCTTTTCTTCTTTAAAGAAATCCGCCAAAGTTGTTCCTAAAGCTTCCAGAATATCTTCAAGTGTAGCAATTGAAGGAGATGTTAAATCTCTCTCTACTTGCGATAAAAAACCCTTGGTCAGTTCACTTCGATTTGCCAGTTCTTCCAAGGTCAATTGATTCTGAATTCTCATAGATTTAATTTTTCTTCCTATATCCATACCTTACCTCCTTGTTTAGTAATATAAAACATAATATCGTATTTATCGAACAAGATTATTATACTCAAAACCACTAGAAATGCAATATGTTTTTAAACAAAAAGTTTAATAAATCGAACTTTTTTATTTGATAAATTATAATAACAAGTGCAACACATAAAAAAGACCCATAGAAATTACTATGTTAAAATGTAAGTGACCAAACAAACATTTAACAGGAGGTAATGACTATGAGCTACTATCATCTTACCATAGATGAACGATGCTGTG
>JAVBUP010000018.1:0-2646 GCA_031555175.1 Coprobacillaceae bacterium | reverse complement strand
TCAAGTAGAACAACAATATTTAGATGATATATCTAATCAAATTAATTCAATGCCTAGAAAACTATTTGACTTTGAATCTGCTTATGATATAGAATTTAATAAATTAAATAATGGTGCGGTTGAGATTTGAATAAAGAAAAGTCCCGATTGGGACTTTTAATTTTATAAATATTTATTATATAGTTTGTCTATACCTAGTGCTCCTAAAGGAGCAGTAATGATTATCGATAAGACAGCTACAGTTAGAATATTTTCGCCTGCTCTCATTCCAACAGCTAAAGGTAATCCACCTATAGCTGCTTGGACTGTTGCTTTTGGTATATATGCAATGACACAAAAAATACGTTCTTTAAAGTTTAGATCAGTTTTATATAAGCAAATTAATACTCCTAAACATCGAAATAATAATGAGATTGTAAGTAGTGTTATAACTGTGAATAAAGAGTTAGTAGCATAAGTAATGTTTACTGTTGCCCCAACAAGCACGAATAATATTATTTCTGCAAAAAACCATAGTTTGTTAAAACTAGCTGAAAGTGTTTTAGAAATATCAGAGTTGGTTTTAAGTAATATGCATCCTAGCGCCATTACGGCTAGTAATCCAGAGAAGGCAATAGTTTGTTCAAGAATTGGTTCTAATGCCACTAGAATTAAGGAAATAGTGAATATTAGAAGAATACTTGATGTGATATTGAGATTATATTTATTTAGTATTATTGAAATAATATATCCCAACACCATGCCGATAATAATGCCAACAATAATTGAAATTGGGATTTTACTTAAGCTCAAAATATTAAATGTATTATCCCTATACATATTCATAAATGAAGTGAATAAGACTATAACAAATACATCATCTACTGAGGCGCCAGCAAGTATAAGTTGAGGAATACCTTTATTTCCTCCGCGACCAGATTCTATTAGTTTAATCATCCTAGGAACGATAACCGCTGGTGAAACGGCTGCTAAGACAGTGCCCATGATTGCAGCCTCGATTATGGATAGTCCAAATAGTTTTGGAGCAACAAATGTAGTGACCAATATCTCAAAAGATGCAGGAATGAAACACATCAATAGGGCAGGTCTTCCAACTTTTTTAAGTGTGGTAATGTCTAATGACAAGCCAGCTCGTATAAGGATAATTGTTAAAGCAATTTTTCTTAAATCAGCTGAGATAAATAATAAACTTTCATCTAATGCGTTTAACACAAATGGTCCAAGAATTATTCCGGCAAGTAGCATACCAATCAATTTTGGTAATTTGATTTTATCAGCTATTTGGCCGAATAGAAATCCACATAATAATACTAAAGCTATACTTAATAACATAATTACCCTCCTTATATATAAAAAACTGATGGCCACAACTAAAAAGAGTTGTAGACGTCATCAGCGTAGAAGCGGTTTAGTCAGATTGACAGGGGAGATCATCATTCCCCATTTGAAATAATAGCATATTCACGCTTTGTTAGCAATCTTTAATCCTAATTTGCCAGTTTTCAACATATACAATAATAGGTGGTTTAATGAAAAGGATATATATAGTATATGGAATTTTATTTAGTCTTTTTTGTATGATGTATTATGCAGCTTTTATTTATGAGGTTGATGCGATAACAGTCAGCACAGAGCAAACTTTAGTAAATAAAGTAATAGTAATTGATCCAGGACACGGTGGAGCAGATCCAGGGGCCATAGCTGGAAAAATTCATGAAGACAAAATTAACTTAGCGATTTCAATAAAACTTAAAAGTATGTTGGAGGCAAAAGGCGCGACTGTTTATTTGACAAGAGATGAAAATTATAACTATGGTACAAAAAAATCAGATGATTTATATATTAGAAGTCAGAAAATTGATTCATATAATCCACACATTTTCGTTAGTATTCATTTGAATGCTGCATATAGTTCGAGAGTGCATGGATCTCAAGTCTTTTATCATCGCAAAAGTGAAAGTGGGCAAAAATTAGCTGTACTAATCAATGCACAGTTAAAGAAAGTAACTAAGTCAGACAAAGGGGCGTTAAAAGGAGATTATTATGTTTTAAGAGCAACTAAAGCTGTTGGAGTTTTAGTTGAGTGTGGCTTCTTAAGTAATCCTAATGAACGTGGGCAATTAGTAGGAAGCAAGCATCAAGACAAGTTAGCTGCAGCATTAACGGTAGCTATTGACGAGTACTTTAAGTAACTGTAGAATAACCTAATTGCAGGGATGCAAAATATTGTAAAAAAGTGTTGACTGCCATTTTTTATTATGCTATTATAATAAGGCAGTTGAAAGATAGGCTTGTAGCTCAGGTGGTTAGAGCGCACCCCTGATAAGGGTGAGGTCGATGGTTCGAGTCCATTCAGGCCTACCATTTTTATATAAATACGACTGCAACTTGGGGACTTAGCTCAGCTGGGAGAGCACTTGCCTTGCACGCAGGGGGTCAGGAGTTCGATCCTCCTAGTCTCCACCAAATTACAATGAAAGCGGAATGCCGCTTTTTTTATTTATAGATAAATTATAATAACAAGTGCAACACATAAAAAAGACCCATAGAAATTACTATGTTAAAATGTAAGTGACCAAACAAACATTTAACAGGAGGTAATGACTATGAGCTACTATCATCTTACCATAGATGAACGATGCTGTG
>JAVBUP010000035.1:0-8550 GCA_031555175.1 Coprobacillaceae bacterium | reverse complement strand
TATCATAAAATGGCTTGTATGAAATCATAGTATCACCTCTAGTATTTGTTATAAAATTACAATAACATAGTTAATTGGTTGACTATACTCAACAAATTAAGTATAATTGTAGATTATAGAAGTATGAAGGGGTGAAAGTTAGTATTTAAAAAGAAAGCTATGGTAAAAATAGCTAGTAAAATCAGATAGTAAAAAGTACATAATGAGGAGGGACTCAGATGAATGAGTTATATGAAAAACTTACTTATGCTAGAAGTTTAATACTGGGAATGTGTGAGTTAAATGAAGAAGAGGAAAGGTATGAGAATCGAAAGAAACCATTTATACCTAGTCAAAAGTATCATAAAGAGGAAAAGGCTAATATAAAAAAAACAATTATAATTACTATTATAAGTTCTGTGTTAATAATTGTTACGTTATCTATTTTTCCTATACTTATGGAGTTGTTATTTATTAGACCTGAAGATACTACGGCTGATATTGTGTTTAGTATTGCTTGGAATTTGATTCAAATAATTTTCATTGTTGGATTTATAGCAGGTATAGTTTGTCTAATCATAGTTATAGCACAAAAGTCAAATGAATCATCAGTAAAGCGTACAAATGAAAGAATAAAGGCTAAAAATCAACAAATATTAGCCAATAACCAGATGATAGAAAAACAAAATCAAGAACTGGAAGTAGAAATTTCTAAAATTCGAGATAGAAAGCTTGCTGTTAGTCAGGAGTATCAAAGAAATGTATTGACTTGGTTCCCCAAAGACTATGGGTATCTCGAAGCTGTAAATTATTTTATGCAATTAGTTGAAAACCACAGAGTTGATACTATTAGAGAAGCAGTAGATTTATATGATACATATGTATACCGAAAAGAAATGACATTAAAACAAGATGCCATGCTTAATAATCAGATAGTTACAATTAACAATCAAAAAGTATTGATTAGTAAACAAGATAATCTAGTTCGTCAACAAATGGTTGGTAACATGATAAATGTAGCAAATGTGGCAACTAATATGATGAATTTAGCAACAAATCAAGCAATTAGAACAGATGTAAATAGAATGGCAGGAGCAGCCAATAGAACTGCTAATTCAGTTCAAAGTATAAATAGAAAACTATAGATAAATGAAAATAGAAAACAGAGATTGCATATACATTTAAGGTATTAAATGTATGTAAAATATGATAATTACCCACAAAGAGGAGAGAATCAATTATGAAAATATTAAAGAAATCAATGGTAATAGTATTAGCTATGTTATTGCTAGTAACAGTAATGGCTTGTAATTCGACTGAAACTGATGATACATCAGAAATAACAGATACAGAAATCGAAACAGAAGATTCAAGTAAAGATACAGAAGATGATACAGAATCTAAGGAGAAAGATTCTGAATCAACTACAGAGAAGTCAACATCATCTAAAGATGACAAAGATTCAACTAAGTCTAACAAGTCAACCACTGAATCACCTAAGAGCAATGAATCAACAACAGAAGCTCCTAAGTCTAATCCAGACAAGACTCCAAAGACACCAAGTGCGTCAACAACAGAAGCACCACGCACACCAGACCCAACACCTGTGACACCAACCACAGAAGCGTCTACTCCTACACCAAGTCCTAGTCCTGCTCCAACCCCTGCACATACTCATAACTGGGTACCACATTACACAACAGTAACTGTAAAAGAAGCATGGGATGAGCCAATCTACGAAGAAGTGCCTAAGTACGAGACTCATAAGATTGCAAGAGGTACAGGAATAGACTTAACAGTAGCATATAGAAACTATCAAAATAATGGTGGAACTAACTCATTTGCATATTGGTCATTAGACCCTGATGGTGGTTACGATTTAGGTGCTCATGCATGGTACACAGAACAAGTTCAAGTTGGAACAGAAAAAATACAAACTGGAACAAAGCACCACGATGCTGAAACAAAGCAAGTAATCGACTATTACACTTGTACTTGTGGCGAGAAGAAGAATAAATAAGTAACTTAAACAAACAATTAATTAGACATTGCCAATGACAATAAGTGCAAATGCTAATTAACTAATTATAGGCAAGTATCTTGACACAACTGTTGAGATACTTGTTTTTTATATTTGAAAGATATGAGAATCTAAACATATATAGAATATTAATATAAAAAAATTATCTAGATATATAAGACTGCCCATTTATGGACAAATATTAAAAGTATTTGATAACAAAAATGCCCATAAACGGGCATTAGCCCAATGATGTTAAAAAAATTGCGTGAAAATGTCCATAAATGGGCTTGCATCCAATAATGGACAAAGTACTATGCTAAAATGTCCATAAAAATGAAATAAATGGGCTGTATGAATTTTGTATGGACACTTTACTTATCATATATGTTGCAAAATTGTCCATATAATATCTGTTTATACTAATATGTTTTGGTTAGTATGAATTTTATTTATAGCAATAGTATTACTAAGATAAGATAATATAGTAAGCCACAATATAGATAACTATGTAATTGAATCTCTATTTAAAATATTTTTTAATAGGCAATCTTAACGGGTTGTCTATTTTTTTCTTCTAAACATTTCCTAAGTAATTAAGAAAAAGATACTTATGTTTCTCAAAACATAAGCAACATAATAGTAGCTACTTGAGTTCCTAAGCTATAGCTTGGAAACTCTGTAAGCTACTTTATTATAATAAAATTCTCACATAGGATGTTTAATTATATAAACACATAAACCTATCAAATCACTTACACTCAACCAAATCTCGAACCAATCTATTCCCATCTATCGTGATAAATCACGAATCAATTTACTAACCTATAATATCACTTTTATACTTGCAAAATACTAATATCAATATCACCCATCTCACTATTTTGCAACACATATGAAACACAAATTACTATGCTAAAATTAGCATAAATATCCTAAACAAATTTGCTTAAATAATCAAAACCATATAACGCAAATCATCATGAGGTGATTCCAATATCGTCTCAATAATTTATAAATTCACCACCTAAAATTGCAACAATCTTGTCTCGATTCTCGTGACAAAATAAGAGAATAAATTGTTGCGAAATAGGTGCAAAATTGATACGTTTTCAACTTTTCAACTGCGGGTCATCGCCTCTAAAAATTGTTGAAAAATCACCCTCCAAATCCCCTCATAAATCAGTCTTTTAAAATGCGTTTTCAACAAAGTTGAAAATTTCAACAATTTTTCTCTTAAAAAAAGCACCATTTTCAACAGCGTTTTCAACTCTAACGAACCCCCAAACACCGCATATTTTGTGGCTTACGCCCCGACATATGCAAAAATACTGACCTCACTTTTTAAAAATCTCAAAAATAGGGTCAAAATTACCGAAGGGCATAAGGGGAGATGACACACCACCCATTTTGGGGGTGTGGTTGGCATAGCCAACATCTCTTGCTCGTTCCACTTACAACTTTGCGAAATTTCACTCCGTTTCATTCCTCAAAGCCCTTACTTCGAAACTATCGTTTCTTGTCCTTGAAACATCTTCTAGATGTTCCTTCTGATGCCCTAAGTGAGCATAGCTCACCACATGATAAATCATAATGATAATGAAAAATATTTTTATTAAATTTTCTTACGAACAGGATTAATAATAAAAATGTTTTTCAAAGTTAAGTCCAAACCAAATTATTACTTACTGGAACTTATTTAGGTCTTCGCCCTTCGGGAGTAGTATAAGTGCTGAATAAAAAGAAGGAGGTTTATACTATGGCAAGAAGAATTATAATTAAAAATTATGCAAAGAAAGGAGAAGGTATATTACAGATTGATATTCCTAGTGGAGATTTTGATATTGAACTATACATAAAAGAAGGTGTAGTTAAAAGCAACGAAAAGACAAATTTAGCAAATAATAAGATTACTAATACAATTGACTACACTAATTTGTTTAAGGAGTATATAGAAGGCGATTATGATAAAGCATATGAACTATATGATACAGTTATTCAATTAGCTAATATATGGGGCATTGTAGAGACTCTAGAGGATGTTCCGTCTATTAGAACGATACCAACCAATAATCAAGTAGAAAACAGGCTTTATTTGATTAATATGGCTAGGGAGTACATAAGTATAACAGAGGATATAGAAATTGTAGAGTTTTTAAAGAATAAAGTATTAGAGTTATCTAAACAAATCTAATATCTAATCAAAGTGTGCATACAGGAGAACGTCTCTTGTATGCATTTATTAATTTATAGAGAATTTTATCAATATTATCAATAAGGAAAGAGAGGTTACTATGCGTTGGTTTACAAATATAAAATCAACAGATGAGTTAAGAAAGAAATATAGAGAACTATTAAAGTTGTATCATCCAGATTGTGAAAATGGCAATAGTGAGATTACACAAGAGATTAATACAGAATACAATACAATGTTTGAAATCTTAAAGACAAGTAATAATAACTTTGAAACATCAAAAGAAGATGATAATACATTTAAAGCTGTTTTGAATGAAATAATATCACTAGATATAACTGTAGAGATTATAGGCAGTTGGATATGGGTATTTAATGCTTATTCACATAGAGATAAATTAAAAGAGTTGGGTTTTAGTTGGAATAGTAAAAAGAAAGTATGGATTTGGCATAGTAAACCATATAAGAAACATAGTAAGAAAGAAATATCACTTAACGACATTAGAGATAAATATGGTTCAAAGACTGTAAAAAGATACATAAATAGAAATATATGTAAAAACTGATTGGCTAAAACCAAAAAAATATAAAGAAAATAAATATTTTTTTGGTCTAAAATGTAAAAAAATATGTAAAAAATGGTGTAAAATCAAATCAAATCTCCTCATAAATGAGGAGAAAAAAGTCGCTTAAAGCCTTGATTTTACTGGATTTAAATGCCTTGACATAAATCTTAAAACGTGTATAGTATGAATTATGCCGAAGCAATATATGCTTATATGAATTCAAATAATGTTATGTGGAATTTAATATTAATTCCAACAAAATGTTATAGATTATTATCAATATATAATAATCTATATAAAAAAAAGGAGGATGATAGCATGGATACTACGGCTATAATTAGTGAAAGTAAAAATGAACGTAAACGTAAAGAAATTTCTATATCAGATAAGAGGTTTTGGTCTTTAGAAGAAGCAGCGATTTGTACAGGAATTGGTGTTAATAAACTTCGTGATATTTCAAATGATGACAATTGCCGATTTGTATTGTGGATTGGGTCTAGACGTATGCTAAAAAGAGATAAACTGTTAGAATATCTAGATTCATGTTTTTCAATTTAAGATGTAGATTACATAATAAATGTGTTGGGGAAAGTCCTCAGCACATTTGTTATATGAAGATAATTATATTAGAAGGAGAATAGAGATTATATGAATAGAAGATATGATAAAAAGCGTAGATTATTAAAATCTGGTGAGTCTGAACGTGGAGATGGATATTATCAGTATAGATGGACAGACCGCAAGGGTAGTAGACATACAATTACAGCATCAACTTTAGAGGAATTAAGAAAAAAGGAAGAAGATGTTCTTAAGGATAAGTTTGATGGAATTAGGACAGAAGCAAAAGATTATACATTAGATGATATGTTTGAATTATGGTGTAGATTGAAGAGAGGATTAAAGGATAATACATATCGTAATTATTGTTATATGTATACACAATTTGTTAAACCAGATATAGGACACTATAGGATACAAACGATAAAAAGGTCGGATGTAAAGGCTTTCTATAATACGCTCTTTGATGAAAGAAATTTAAAGATATCTAGTATAGATAATGTACATACCGTTTTACATCAAGTATTTCAAGTTGCTGCGGATGATGGTTATATACGTACGAACATAACTGATAATTTACTTAAAGAGTTAAAACAAGCACATAATGTTGGAAAAAGTCATAGGAAAGCATTGACGGTTGCAGAACAGGAATTATTTCTTGAATATCTAAGAAGAGAAAATAATAAATATCATCATTGGTATACTATCTTTGCTGTGATGATGGGTACAGGATTAAGAGTAGGTGAGCTATGCGGACTTCGATGGGAAGATATAGACCTAGATGAAGGCATAATAAATGTAAATCATACATTGGTATATTATAATCATGAAACTAACGGATGTTATTTTAATATTCATACACCGAAGACGAAGGCAGGAGAAAGAGTTGTTCCAATGCTTGATTATGTAAAGGAAGCATTTTTATTAGAAAAGGAGTATCAAGAAATTAATGGGCGAGAATGTAAGGCAACAATAGATGGATATACAGATTTTATATTTATTAATCGCTTTGGAAATGTACAAAATCAATCTACATTGAATAAATCGATTAGACGTATAATACGTGATTGTAATGATGAACAGTTGCTAAAGGGGAAAAATTCAGTACTATTACCAAGATTTAGTTGCCATAGTATGAGACATACTTTCACCACTAGACTAGTAGAGGCTAATGTGAATCTTAAAGTAATCCAAGACACGTTGGGTCACTCCGATTTTTCTACGACAATGGATGTCTATACTGATGTTACAAAGGAGTTGAAACAACGTGAGTTTGATGGTTTGCAAGATAAGATGAGGAGTGATAAAAAGTAAAATAATAATTTAATGAAGTTTCTTGCAAGAACATAGAGTGGTGTGATATAATTTTTGGATAGTGTAAAGTGAACTATGAAAAAGCATAATTGAAAAAATAGGCTCAAATGAACCTTGAAATTTAAAATGTGATAAGTTTTGGTGACGTACGCCACCCTTGACTGCACTAAAAAGTAATGCTCTGATAGTTATATCGACGGCGAAAAACTAAAGAACAGATAGATTTACCGTCGAAATCACAGCATTGTAGCATTATTTTTTAGTGCCATCAAGGGCAAGTCCCTACGGGATGGCTGATATATTACCTCTGGCTCTTAATCTAAGAACAGATAGAGCCTTCGGCTTGTTCGTTTTGAAGTTTTAAAATAGTTTGTTGCCCAAGGTAGATAAGTAATTGCCATTTGCCAGGCATATTCTCGGTATTTTCGAGGACATCAACCTTATTTAATACGTTATATTTGAAGTGTTGATGAGGACGTAAGAAGTTATAGTAGGCAACCCAGAGAGCTACATTATAGTTAGCGCCTTCGTAGTTGTCGTAACCACAGCTTACACGATAGGAAGATTTGAAAGTACGATTTAATCGTTCAATCATCTGCTTGTATGGGCGAAATTCTTTTGATACTTCATCATCATTGGTAAGACCGATTACTTGAGTAATATCGAACTTGAAGTTGTTGCCAAATTCACGAAAGAACTGTTGTGCAGCTAAAGGATAAGCACTGTAACCGTCAGCAATAAACTTGAAGTTTTGGGGAAGTTCTTTAAGATGTCTAAAAGCCATACGCATTGCTAGTATACAAGGACCTACACCGCGATTATCAGATACTTGATAACCAATAATGGAACGTTTAGCAGCATCCATAATGAACCATATGTAGCCTTTAACTCCTCGGACTTTTATGTAGGTTTCATCGGCAGTAAATACACTTGATGTTTGATAGTCATAATTATCAACAAATGGTTTGATAACAAGAGCTGCGGTTCTAGCATAGTTAGCCACCTGTTGATGGGAGATTGAGATATTATAAAGATCCTTTAATGCTTGAGAGGTTTTTCGTAGAGATAAGCCAAGATTTACATGCAAGGTTAAACATAAGGACATTATATATGAATTGTGTTTATTGAATTTTAGAGAGGAAGCATTTTTAGGCAAGGAGTTTAAATCCATGCGAAAGAAATCTATGGAGAATTCACGATAGATGTAGTGTAATTTATATTCTCCTATAGCTGTATCTTTTTTATCAATCTTTTTAAGATTGTGAAGATAATAAGAACATTTAGGATTTCTGCATTTATGAACAATAAAGTGTTTGCGACTTTTAATAGGTTCAAGAGTATAAGAACAATGAGGACAAAGTAGTCTAAGAGGATTAGTGACGTTTTTACCATTGTTAAATGTTTGTCCACATACTTTGCATTTATATTGCCCATTACTACCATTGTTATCATAGATATAGTGATGAGGAGCATTACAAGTAGGACAAAAAATATCTTCGGATATGGTTTTGCCATTTCTACGTTGAACAGGATTTAAGGGCTTTTTATACTTCCATAAATAGTATTCTAGAAGGAATTTCCAATCTTGTTTGTTGAATTGTTTAATAGTTGGTAGTTCATCAATTTTAAACTTTTGATACTTTGGAGAGTGGGAATCATCAAAAGCCCACTGTTTAAGAGGTATATATTTGCAAATAAATTGTAGTAACCAACAATTTTGTTGATAAAGGTATTGAATTAGTTGAAGTAAATACAGTATAATCTCCATAGGCGATGTCCTTTCTATACGGGTGGTTGGTTTGTGGTGATTCAATTATACTGTTTTTTAGGGGGGCATTGCTTTTTTATTTGAAAAAGTTTTGTAACCCTTGATAAATAAGGATTTAAAAATAAAAAGCGGGTAGTAAATTTGACACTACC